>JAILLW010000101.1 GCA_024692955.1 Lachnospiraceae bacterium
TAATGAGCCGCCGACCACCGAAATCTACAATCTTTCCCTACACGCCGCTGTGCCGATCTGATCAGGAAAACACCTTTCGCAACACATCTGAGCACATTTGAATTCTTGTGGCGGCACGAAAGTGTGTTGCAGATCGAGAGAAGCGCCTTTCGCAACACATCTGAGCACATTTGAATTCTTGTGGCGGCACGAAAGTGTGTCGCGGATCGGGGAAATCGCCTTGCGTAACACATCTGAGCACATTTGAATTCTTGTGGCGGCACGAAAGTGTGTTGCGGATCGGGAAAAACGCCTTTCGCAACACATCTGAGCACATTTGAATTCTTGTGACGGCACGAAAGTGTGTCGTGGATCGGGAAAAACACCTTTCGCAACACATCTGAGCACATTTGAATTCTTGTGACGGCACGAAAGTGTGTTGCGGATCGGGAAAACCGCCTTTCGCAACACATTTTCCTGCATATCTCGGACCAAGACTTCCCCGAAATACAAAAATGACCCCATAACCCCGTCCCCGGGGGTCATTTCCGGAAAATGGCGCTTTTGGGAAAACTGTGATAGAATAGTGCGGTGTATAGAGGAGGTGCTATGAAACTTTCAAAACGAGTTCTGAAATATGCCCGGGAGCATTTCGATGAAGTGAAGCATACCACATTCAATCCCGACGGGCCGGGGGTAGTGCGGATACACCTGATTCCCCCTAAACTCTCCGCCCCTCAAAAAGCGACGGATGCAGGACGGAACCCTTCCGCCCCTCAAAAAGCGACGGATGCAGGACGAAGCACTTCCGCCCCTCAAAAAGCGACGGATGCAGGACGGAGCCCTTCCGCCCCCCAAAAAGCCGCGGAGGAGGAGATCGGTCCTTCCGTTGCGATCATCAACGGACAGGACATCATTCCCGTGAACGTGTCCTGGACGATACTTCTTGCCGAATTTATCTCCGAAGTGAATAAATACAGCGGCCGCGCCGTCGGAAAAGAGGAGTCGGATCAGATCATAAACGCGACCTGCAAAAGGATGCGGAAGATCTATCCCTTCCTGCCTTCCTCCTACATCGCTTCCGATATCCGCTCCATTATGGATACCTTTATAAAGATCGCCCGGAGGGAGGAGATCGAAACCGGGATCCCCTATATGAATCTCGGTGAATACGCTCCTTATATGCGTGCGCCCCACCGGATGGACCTTATGGTCTCTCCGATGACGAAGGACGGCGGCTGGCACTGCAATCTGAAGTGCCTTCACTGCTACGCGGCGGGGCAGACTCATTCCGGAGAGGAAGAGCTTTCTACCGAAGACTGGAAGAAGATCATCGACAAACTGAAAAAAGCAGGTGTGCCCCAGATCACCTTTACGGGCGGAGAGCCCACGATGCGCCCGGATCTTGCGGAACTCATCGGCTATTCGAAGTGGTTTGTAACACGCCTTAATACGAACGGCGTAAAACTCACGAAAGAATACTGCCATGCGCTGAAGGGGGCTTCCCTTGACAGCCTGCAGATCACCTTTTATTCAAAGGATCGCGAGATCCATAACAAACTGGTGGGAGCGGACGGTTACGACCGCACCCTTGAGGGCATCAAAAACGCCCTGGAACTCAATATGAGCCTCAGCATCAATACCCCGCTCTGCACCCTGAACGCGGATTATGTGAAAACGCTGGAGTTTCTCCATGAACTCGGCGTTATGTATGTGACCTGTTCCGGCCTTATCACCACGGGCAATGCACTGAAGGAGGAATCCACGGGACTTCAGCTCGGAAAAGAGGAGATAAGCAGGATCTTAAGAGAAGCCGTTTCCTACTGCTTCTCCCATGATATGGAGATCAGCTTCACCTCCCCCGGCTGGGTGGATCCGGAGCTTTGCGAAGAACTCGGCATCAACACACCGACCTGCGGAGCCTGCCTCAGCAATATGGCAGTCACCCCGGGCGGCAATGCGGTGCCCTGCCAGAGCTGGCTCTCCGGCGAGACGCTCGGAAACCTTCTTGCGGATGACTGGAAAACGATCTGGGACAATGAAAAATGTAAGGAGCGCCGGGACTACTCGGCGAAGATGACGGGACTTTGTCCCTTGAGGAAAGGGGGTGCCGCGGAATGAGAAAGATCCTGTCGGATAAAAGATTCCTGATCATAAAAAGAGCGGCGGCTCTGATCCTTTCCCTTATCTTTGCGCTGATCCTTGTTTCTTCCTTCTCCGCGGTCAGACCGGATGCGAAGGAACTGGACGAGATCGTGGATTATGAGATCGAAGCTAAGGTAAATTCCGACGCGACTGTCACTTTGATCTATCATATCGAATGGAAGGTGCTGGACTCCGATTCGGAGGGGCCGCTTTCCTGGGTAAAGGTCGGGATCCCGAACAGCCACTATAAGGACGCGAAGTCCCTGACCTCCAATATCAGAAAGATCGGCTACACCTCCTCCGGAGGCTCCTACTTAAGGATCGATCTTGACCGGGAATACTTCGAGGGAGAGGTCGTGACCTTTGAATTCAGCATCGTGCAGGACTATCTGTATGAAGTGAACCGGCTTCAGGAGGGGTATACGGTTTATTCCTTTACTCCGGGCTGGTTTGATGATATCAGGATCGACCGGCTGGTGGTCCGCTGGAAGAACGACAAGGCCACCGAGTGGAAGCCGAACTGCCTGAACCAGTCGGGACATCTCGTCTGGATCAAGAAGGATGTGGCACCGGGACAGACCTTTACCTTTGAGGTCACCTACCCGAATGACGCCTACGGCTTTGATCTTTCAAAAACCATCGAGGAGGGAGACAGCAACGACAGCGACGATACCTCCCTTCTCGGAATTCTGTTTTACGGACTGATCTCGGTGATCTTTTCCATCGGATTTCCGGTGGGTTTCCTCATTATGATCGTCCGGGCGGTAAGCAAGGTTGCCTATTCCGTAAGATCCGGCTTCGGCAGCGGTGATACTACGAAAAAGATCACCCGGACGAAGATCGTCTATCATGATTCCTGCCCGAGCTGCGGCGCGGTACGTGGCGAAGGACAGACAAAATGCGACTATTGCGGTCACAGTCTCATAAAGAGCGAGGAGGTTGTGGAGGAAAAGGATCTCGGTCCCGCGAACGCCTCCAAATACAGCAAGGAAGGGGAATTCCGCATGCCGGATGCCCCGAATACCTATATGCGGGTCCACGTGATCAACGTCCCGAGGCCCCGCCCCACTTACACCTCATCCTCACGCTCGTCCTCGAGCCATCACAGCTCCTGTGCCCACAGTTCCTGTGCCTGCGCCTGTGCCTGTGCCTGCGCCTGTGCCGGCGGCGGAAGAGCGGGCTGCTCGGCCAAGGATTTCTACCGGCAGTATCCGGATGAGAACAGGGTGATCGTGGATGGCAAAGAGGAACCGGAAGAGATCAGATGAATCGGACCGTTAACGGATACAATATCAATTATGAATGGGTGGGAGAAGGCGAAGAGACGGTAGTGATCCTCCAGGGCTGGGGGACGACCTACGGGCTTTATCATCCCATCGCGAACGCCCTCGCCGGAACCTGCCGGGTGCTTCTTTTCAACCTTCCCGGTTTCGGTGAGAGCGAAGAGCCTAGAGAGGTCTTTTCGGTTTCGGATTATGCGGATTTTTTCTGCGCGATGATGAAGGAGTTCGGGATCGAAGAAGCGACACTGATGGGTCATTCCTTCGGCGGAAGGATCATTATCAAACTGGCCGCGAGAAAGGATCTTCCGTTCAGGATCCGCAGGATCGTCCTTATCGACAGTGCCGGGATCCCTTCGAAAAAGACCCTTGCCCAGAAATACAGGATCCGGAAATACAAGATCCTTAAAAAGCTTGTGAATCTGAGGCTTGCTCAGAAGATCTGTCCGGAGCTCATCGAGGAGTGGAAGAGTCGTCAGGGTTCGGCGGACTACCGCAATTCTTCGCCGATGATGCGGAAGGTCATGGTGAGCGCGATCTCGGAGGATCTTACGGAATATCTTTCGAAGATCTCCGCGGAGACCCTTCTTATCTGGGGCGAAAAGGACTCCGCCACCCCGCTTTCGGACGGAAAATTAATGGAAGAGCGGATCCCGGATTCGGGGCTCGCCGTGATCCCGGGGGCCGGGCATTTTTGCTTCGCGGAACGCCCCGATATCTTTTACGGGATCTTGAGATCTTATTTCGGAACAGGTACACGGAATGATTTGGCTTGATCTTTTTCTGCTGATCCTTACATGCGTGACGGGCGCGTTCGTTCTGCGTTACAACGTGCATATGTTTCAGCTGAACGGCTATAAAAACCGGGAGCACTTAAACCGCTTAAAAAAGAGTGCCGGCAAACAGGGAATCCTTTTTGCCCTTCCTGTCTTCGGGATTCCGGGGCTCTTTATAAAAGCGGTCCCCGTATATATTCCCGTCATTATCCTGCTTCTTATCACGCTCCGGTATTATCTGTATCTGCGTGAGATCAATACGAAGAAAAAGCTTGTTTATACGAACCGGGTAAAGCGCCTTCTCGTTACCGAAGCACTCTTATCCGCTGCGGTCCTTCTTTGCGGATGGCTTCTTTTTGAAAGGAGGTTCTTCCTCTTTTCCTGTACTCTTTCCCTGGTCTTGCAGATCCTGCTTCCCGTCGCGGGAAATCTCATCAACCATCCGGTGGAATCCGCGATCAACCGTCATTATATCTATGACGCGAAAAGGATCCTCGGGCAGAATCCGGATCTTGTCATCATCGGGATTACCGGAAGCTACGGAAAGACCAGCATGAAATATTATCTGAACACCCTGCTTTCCGAACATTTCGATGTACTGATCACGCCGGAGAGCTTTAATACTCCCATGGGCGTTGTCCGGACGATCCGGGAGCACATGACGCCGAGGAACGAGATCTTCCTTTGCGAAATGGGTGCACGCCATGTGGGGGATATCAGAGAACTCTGTGATCTCGTGCATCCGAAGCACGGCATCATCACCTCGGTGGGGCCTCAGCATCTTGAGACCTTTTTCACGATCGAAAATGTGGTAAATACGAAATTCGAACTGGCCGACGCCCTTCCGGAGGACGGGATGCTGATCCTGAACGGGGACAACGAACTCATACGGGAAAAGGGGACGGAGTATAGGGATCCCGTTTACTATTCCACGGAAGATAGGGGCGGTCCCGGGAATCCGGACGAAACCGCCGGCTACCGCGCGGAAAAGATCCGTCTTTCAAGGACGGGAACGGAATTTACCGTGGTCACCCCGGAAGGGGAGGAGGAGAGCTTTTCCATGCGGCTCATCGGCGCCCACAATGTGATCAACGTCCTCGGTGCCATCACGACTGCACATAAACTCGGCGTTCCCTTGAGAAAACTGAAGACGGCGGTCAGAAGGCTCCTCCCCGTGGAACACCGGATGAAGATGATCCCTCACGGGAATTATACGATCATCGATGATGCCTACAATTCGAATCCTGCGGGCTCGAAGGCAGCCGTGGAGACCCTTTCCATGTTTGAAGGACAAAGGATCCTCATTACGCCCGGCATGGTGGAGCTCGGGGAGAAGGAAGAGGAGTTCAATTACCGTTTCGGGACCTACGCTGCAGCCTGCTGTGATTATGTATTCCTCGTCGGAAGAAAACATACGGAACCGATCCTTAAGGGGCTAACGGATTCCGGCTTTGACACTGAGCGCGCGGAAGTCTTTGACAGGATTGAAGATGCGCTTTCCCGTGCGTATAATGTAAAAGGCGAAGGGCACAAATATATCCTTCTCGAGAACGATCTGCCCGACAACTATTAGAAAAAGATAAATCCGGCCGCTACGGCACCGTTTATCTTAAAACAAAAAGGAGATATAAAAGATGAAAACAAAAGTAGCCGTCCTTTTCGGCGGAAAGAGCGTGGAGCACGAGGTCTCCGTGATCTCCGGGATTCAGGCGGTAAGGAACATGGATCCCGAAAAATACGAGATCACAACCGTCTATATCACAAAGAAGAATGAATTCTATGTGGGTGAGGATACGGGAAAGATCGAGGCCTACAGAGACATCCCCGCGCTGCTTAAGAATTCGAAGCGGGTGATCCTCCTTAACGAGGAGAACCGGGTGGTGCTTAAGCAGTATCCCGCGCCGAAGTTCGGAAAAGGGATCGAGATACCGGTGGATGTGGTATTTCCCGTCGTTCACGGGACGAATGAGGAGGACGGAACCCTTCAGGGTTATCTCAAGACCATCGGCGTTCCCTTTGTCGGCTGCGATGTGACGGCTTCCGCGGTGGGAATGGATAAATATGTGTCCAAGGCGATACTGAAGGAGAACGGAATTCCCGTCCTCGACTGCCTGCTCTTTACCACCTCCCAATATGCGGAGACGGAAAAGATGCTTGATGAGATCGAAGAAAAGATCGGCTACCCCGTGATCATCAAGCCCGTGAATCTGGGCTCTTCCGTCGGGATCGTGGTGGCTAAGGACCGTGCCGAACTTACCGATGCGGTGGACACCGCCTTCCTTTACGCAAGAAGGATCCTGGCGGAGCACGCGATCCTGAACCTTCGGGAGGTCAACTGCTCGGTCCTCGGTGATGAAAACGAGGCGATCGCCTCCGAGTGCGAGGAACCCCTTCATTCCGCGGATATCTTAAGCTATGAGGACAAGTATATGAGCGGCTCTTCGAAGAGCGGCGGCTCCAAGGGAATGGCGGGAGTATCGAGGAAGATCCCCGCGGATATCACGCCGGAGATGAAGGCGGATATTCAGAAGTACGCGATAAAGGCCTTTCAGAGTTTCGGCTGCAACGGGGTTGCGAGGATCGACTTTATGATCGATTCCGACAACGGTAAGCTCTATTTCAACGAGATCAACACGATTCCCGGCTCCCTTGCCTTCTACCTCTGGGAAGCGGTGGGAATGCCCTACAGGGAGCTGATCGACAGGCTCATTGCCCTGGCTCTTAAGAGAGACCGGGAGGAAAAGAGCGTAAGCTACACCTTTGATACGAACATCCTTGCGGGGGCGAACCTCGGAGGATCAAAGAAACTGCCCGCATCTGGCAGCTGACCGGGACCGGATGGAAGAATCAAGGAAGGAGAAATCCAGAAAAAGACCTCGCATAGGATCGGTAAAACTGCTGATCCTTACAAGCGCGTTCGCGATCGTCGTCCTTCTGGCGGGGGTCTTTTTTTACTGGTTTTATTCGGCGGAACGAAGAAAAGTGAGCGAAGACAGAGTTTATGACCGCTATTACGCCATGATCGCGGAGGATCATAAATCCGCCTTCTGGCAGTCGGTCTATTCCGGCGCTCAGGATGCCGCGAAGGACAAGAACGCCTATGTGGAGCTTATGGGAGCGGAGCTTTCCCGTGATTATACGCCGGAGGAGCTGATGGAGATCGCGATCTCATCCCATGTGGACGGGATCATGATCTATGGAAACGACTCGGAGGAGATGACGGCTCTCATCGACCGGGCCTTTGAAAACGGGATTCCGGTGGTCACGATGTATTCGGACAGCCCCAATTCCCAGCGCTGCTCCTTCGTGGGGATCAGCGGCTACAATATGGGCCTTGAATACGGGAGGCAGATCGTATCGATCCTGAATGAAAAAAAGGATGATACGGGAGCGCCTTTCCGCATCACGATGCTTGTGGATTACAAGATGCCCGCCTATGACCAGAATGTTATTCTTTCCGGACTCAAGGATACCCTGACGGGCAGGGTCGCGGAATCGGAATATGAGATCGCCACCGTTCCGGTGGATAACGGCAATCCCTTTTCCGTAGAGGAATCGATCCGTGATGTCTTCATGCAGGAGGAGATCCCGGATATGCTGATCTGCCTCGGGGAACTGGATACCACCAGTGCCTACCAGGCCGTCATCGATTATAACCAGGTGGGCAGTGTCTATATCCTCGGTTATTATGACTCGGAAAAGATTCTGAACGCCATCAATCGCAACGTGGTCTATTCCACCATCGCCGTGGACACCGCGGAACTGGGGCGCTACTGTGTGGAAGCCCTGGAGGAATACCGGGAGACCGGTAATACGAGCCAGTATTTCACGGCGGACATCACGCTGATCGACCGGAACAATGTGGCGGAATATATGAAGAAAGAGGAGGAGACGGATGAAGATTAGGTCTTCCATTCGCAATCTGCCTCTTTCCTACAAGATCAGCGGGATCTATATCCTGGCGAATCTGATCATCTTTCTTGTGGACTTTACGCTGCTCCTGGGGATCAACAGCATGTCCATCGACATGGAGATGACGTATCAGGAAAACCGCCATCTGAACGAACTTCTTCTGGCCCTTGATTCCGTACAGGATTCCATGACGGAATATCTGAATTCCAAAACGACGGATTCCCTCTCCGACTATTATATGAGCGAGCAGAACTATTCGGAGATGATCTCCCGGCTGGATACCGGGATCACGGAGCGTCCCTACGGGAGGATGGAGCGGAATATCCGGAACATGTCCGCTGATTATCTGTCCGAGGTGTCTTTGACGATCGAGGCAAAGCGCGGGCGGAACGTGGAGAAATACCGCCTGCATTACGAGAATGCCTCCCGCCTCTATGAATATGTAAAAACCTATATCCGGAGCCTGAATGAGGAACAGTTCGTCGAAAACTCCCAGCGGTACACCTCCCTTGCGGCGGACTTTCGCGGGCTTGAGTACATCGCCATCGGAATGATGTTCATCGTTCTTATCGGGAGCGCTTTCGTGATCATCCGCCTGACGGGGGCGGTGATCGGGCCTTTGCGGGCCCTTGCGGAGAGTGCGGACGAGGTGGCGGACGGGAATCTGGAAGCAAAGCTTCCCGTGAGCGCGAACAGGGACGAGATCGGGCGGCTGACCGCGGCCTTCGGCAAGATGATGGTCAGTATCCGCGAATACATCGAGCGGCTCCGTATGAGTATGGAAAAAGAGCGCGCGATGCAGGAAAAGGAACTTATGATGGAGACCCATCTTAAGGACGCGCAGCTGAAATACCTCCAGGCCCAGATCAATCCGCATTTCCTTTTCAACACCCTGAACGCCGGCGCCCAGCTTGCGATGATGGAGGGAGCGGACAGAACCTATGAATATGTACAGACCGTCGCGGACTTTTTCCGCTATAATGTAAAACGTCTCGACGAGCCGGTGACCATCGGAGAGGAAGTGGAGCTGGTGGACAATTACATCCGGATCCTCAACGTCCGCTTTTCCGGAGACATCCATTATGACAAGCAGGTGGATGAGAGGCTGCTTACCGTGAAGATGCCGGGGATGATCCTGCAGCCCATCGTCGAAAATGCCGTGAACCACGGGATCCGTGAGATGGACGGCAAAGGACATATCTTCCTTCGGGTCTATCGCGACGAAAACCGGGTCTGCATCTCGGTAAGGGACAACGGAAAAGGGATGAGTGAGGAGGATATAAGGAAAGTCGTGGGCGGAGAATGGAAATACCGCCAGCAGACGGGAGATTCCAACGGGATCGGAATGGACAACGTGATCGCAAGACTCCGGCTCTATGAGGAGCGGGAGGATGTGATCGGGATCAGAAGCGAAGGGAGCGACACGGGTACGGAGGTCGTGATCAACCTTTCCTACGAACGGGATACGAAGATATCCGCCGAAGAGGCAGAACAGACGAGGTAATACGGAATGTATCGGATCATGCTTGCGGATGACGAGGGGATCGTCATCGACTCCATGAAATTCATTATCGAAAAGGAATTCGGCGAAGAGTGCGAAGTCGAATTCGCGAAGACCGGAAGATCCGTGATCGAACTGGCGGAGCGCTTCCGCCCGGACATCGCGGTGATGGACATCCAGATGCCGGGGATCAACGGGATCGAAGCGATGAAGGAGATCCGGAACTTTTCCGGGAATACGGTCTTTATCGTGATGAGCGCCTATGACAAATTCGATTACGCGAAAGAGGCCATCAGCCTCGGCGTTATGGAATACATCAATAAGCCGATGGAGAGAACGAAGATCGTGTCGGCGCTCAGAAAGGCGATGCAGCAGATCGACCGGGACAGGAAGAAGCGAAGCGATGATCTCCTTATTAAGGAAAAACTGGAGAATATCGAGCCCATCATCGAGAACGGTCTCATCTACAACATTCTCTTTCAGGAGCATTTCGACGAGGACATCGACAATTACAAGGCGATCCTCGGGGTCGGTGAAAACTACGGCTATATGATGTGCGTGGTATGCGGGGACTCCCAGGTGGGGAACCATATGACCAACGCGGTGGGAAGCTCGGTAAGGATGTCGAACCATTACGCGGAGGTGAGAGACTGCCTGAAGGAGTTCTTTCCCTGCAAGGTGGGCGCCGTGATGGCGAACAAGATCGCGGTCCTGGTACCCTTTGGCGCGTCCTCGATGGATTATAATACGAGGATCGAGCTCATCGACCGGGGCAGGGAGCTTGTCCGTTATCTCCGGAAAAAAGTGGACATCAGCTTCCGTCTCGGGATCGGGCGGGTAAAGATCCTGAGGCAGCTTAACGGTTCCTATGAGGAGGCACTCTCCGCCCTTGTCGCCACCACGGGACAGGTGGCGCATGTGGACGACCTTCCCATCGGCTGCGATTATGAAAAGGATTATCCGGTGGATCTTGAGAAGAATCTTTTCGACAGTGTCACGCGCGGTGACTATGACGAAGCCGTGATGTATGCCGGGAACTTCGCGGACTGGATGAACGAGTTTGACGGCACGAACCTGATGGCGATCCGCCTGAAGGTGCTGGAATTCGCTCTCCGCGCGGAGAAGGTCGCCTATGAGAACGGCGGGATGACCTACCGTTTCGGCTCAAGGGATTCCTATCTTCCGGAGATCATGTCCATGAACACGACCGCCGAGCTCAGGGAATGGTTCCTCAACAAGATCATGACCGCCTGCCGGAATATCAGCAGCAAGCGGCAGGAGCGTTCGAAGGATACCATCGAGAGCGCAAAGGAATTTATCGCGGACAACTTTTCCGGGGATCTTTCCCTGGATGACGTCTCCCGGGTAGTGAACATCTCGCCCTACTATTTCAGCAAACTCTTTAAGGAGGCGACGGGAAAGAACTTTATCGAATACCTGACGGATCTTCGGATCGAACGCGCGAAAACGCTGCTCCTTGATTCGGATCTTTCGATGAAGGAGATCTGCGCGGAATGCGGCTATCAGGATCCGAACTATTTCAGCCGCACCTTCAAGAAGAATACCGGATTTACCCCTACTGAATATAAGGAAAAAAAAGCGGCGAAAGACTGAAAGGAAGAAACCGGATGAAAAAGAATGTAAGACTCACCGCAATCCTGCTTGCGGTCATCGTAAGCCTCTGTGCCTGTGCGCGGGCGGAGGATTCCGAGGATAAGACCGGAAGCGTGGAAGAAGAGAAGATCCGGATCGGGATGTGCTTTGACTCCTTTGTGATCGAACGGTGGCAGAGGGACCGGGACGTGTTCGTACAGGCGGCCAAGGATCTCGGGGCCGAAGTAAACGTGCAGAACGCGAACGGCGACATCGAGGAACAGAAAAAGCAGATCGCGTATTTTATCGAGAAGGGAATGGATGTGATCGTGATCGTCTGCATCGATTCCGATGCCCTTTCGGATTCCGTGAAGGCGGCCCGGAACGCGGGGATCAAGGTGATCGCCTATGACCGCCTCATCAACAACGCGGACATCGACCTCTATATCTCCTTTGACAATGAAATGGTCGGGACTCTTATGGGAGAAGCTCTGGTGGAAAGCGGCCTCGGTGCCGGAAGCAGGGTGATCATGGCGGGAGGCTCCCCGACGGACAACAACGTTTCCCTGATAGACAGCGCTTTTATAAAGGTAATGCAGGAAAACAGCATCGAGATCATTGATATGATGCACTGCGACGGCTGGAGGGCGGAACTGGCGGCGGAGTATGTGGACAGCCACCGGGATCTGGTCTCGGAATGCGACGCGATCATGTGCGGCAACGACAACCTGGCAAGCCAGGTGGTGAATGCGCTCAGTGTCCAGAGGCTGGCGGGGAGGATCGAGGTGACCGGACAGGACGCGGATCTTGAGGCCTGCCAGAGGATCGTGGAGGGCACCCAGCTCATGACCGTGTATAAACCGGTGGAGAAACTGGCGACCCGGGCGGCGGAATGCGCGGTGATACTTGCGAAAAAGG
Source organism: Lachnospiraceae bacterium (assembly GCA_024692955.1). GTDB lineage: Bacteria > Bacillota > Clostridia > Lachnospirales > Lachnospiraceae > JAILLW01. The sequence continues at coordinate 12,105 of JAILLW010000101.1, forward strand.
GCTCCCTTACCGGGGATGACATCGGAAGCATCGGGAACGGAAAGGGCGAGGTGCCCTATGTGAAGCTCGAACCCCTCATGGTGACGAAGGAAAACATGGACCGGGTGATCATAGACAGCGGCTTCCACAGGAAGGATGAGGTTTATCTTAACGTAAAATAAGGCTTTCGCGGGTGCAGGTGGACTTTCTTGCACCCGCTTTTTTCTTTCGGAACAAAAAAGTGCTATCACTTCAAAAATCGTTTTCCGTATCAGGACAAAAAATTACAGAATTTGACAAACTACTACTATTTCATGCGTGATATGATTCCAACTGTAGGGGAACCGGCAGTCGGTTCCGAATAATCCATTTAATGGGAGGAAGGTACACCATGAAAAAATTAATCAGTGTATTACTCAGTGTAGTAATGGTAGCAGCCCTCATCACAGGCTGCGGCGCAGGCGGATCCGCCAGCGGAGCAAAGAAGGTCGGCGTTTCGATGCCTACCAAGGATCTCCAGAGATGGAACCAGGACGGTGCCAACATGGAGAAGGAGCTGAAGGCAGCAGGTTACGAAGTAGATCTTCAGTTCGCAGCAAACGATGTACAGCAGCAGCTTTCTCAGGTTGAGAACATGATCTCCAACGGATGCAGCGTTCTTGTTATCGCGGCGATCGAAGGTTCTTCCCTCGGTGAAGCGCTTGACATGGCAAAGAAGGCAAATATCCCGGTTATCGCTTACGACCGTCTGATCATGGACTCCGATGCGGTTTCCTACTATGCAACCTTCGATAACTACAAGGTTGGTACGGTTCAGGGTACTTATGTAAAAGATACTCTTGATCTCGACAACGCAGAAGGCCCCTTCAACATCGAGTTCACCGCGGGTGACCCCGGCGACAACAACGCAGGATTCTTCTTCAACGGTGCATATGACGTTCTTAAGCCCTATGTAGAGAGCGGCAAGCTGAACGTAGTATCCGGCCAGAAGACTTTTGATGAAGTAGCAACTCCTTCGTGGGCAACCGAGACCGCACAGTCCAGAGCGGAGAACATTCTCTCCTCCTTCTATGCTGACGGCACCAACGTTGATGTATGGCTTTGCTCCAACGACTCCACCGCTCTCGGTGTTGAGAACGCTCTTGCAGCAAACTACAACGGATCCTATCCGATCATCACCGGTCAGGACTGCGATATTGAGAACACCAAGAACATGATCGCAGGAAAGCAGTCCATGTCCGTATTCAAAGATACCCGTACTCTTGCAAGCCAGGTTGTTAAGATGGTTGGACAGATCATCAAGGGCGAGACCGTTGACGTAAACGATACCTCGACATACAACAACAACGTTAAGGTTGTTCCTTCCTTCCTTTGCGAGCCTGTATTCGCGGATGCGAACAACTACAAGCAGATCCTGATCGATTCCGGTTACTACACCGAAGATCAGTTAAAGTAATCCAAAAGTCATCATAAGGTTACTCATAGCAGGCGGGGCAAAACCCGCCTGTTTATGAGAGAAGAGATATGAACAGAGATAGGAGGGATATTTTTGGGTAAAATTATTCTTGAAATGAAAAATATCACCAAAACCTTCCCCGGCGTCAAAGCGCTTGATAACGTAAATCTCCAGGTGGAAGAGGGCGAGATCCACGCGCTGGTTGGAGAGAACGGAGCCGGAAAATCCACGCTGATGAACGTCCTGAGCGGCATTTATCCGTATGGAAGCTACGAAGGCGACATCGTATATATGGGCGAAGTATGCCAGTTCCAGAAGATCACGGACTCCGAAAAAAAGGGTATCGTCATCATACATCAGGAACTCGCTCTGGTGCCCCAGATGTCGATTGGCGAGAACATGTTCCTCGGGAACGAACGGGGCAGCAAAAACGCAATAAACTGGAATGAAACTTACAGTGAGGCCGACAAGTACCTGAAGATGGTCGGACTGTCGGAATCCTCGCGTGTGTTGATCAAGGATATAGGAACAGGTAAACAGCAGCTGGTTGAGATCGCGAAGGCTCTTGCGAAGAAAGCGAAGCTTCTCATTCTTGATGAGCCCACATCTTCCCTGAACGAAACGGATTCGAAGGCACTGCTCGATCTGATGCTTGAATTCAAAAAACAGGGCATGACGATGATCATCATCAGCCACAAGCTGAACGAGGTCGTTTATGTGGCCGACAAGATCACGGTCATCCGTGACGGTTCCACGGTGGAGACCCTTGACTGTCATACCACCGAGATCGATGAAAGCCGCATCATCCGCGGGATGGTAGGCCGTGAGATCACGGACCGTTTCCCGAAACGGCATGACGTGGCGATCGGCGATATCAGTATGGAAGTAAAGGACTGGACGGTATTCCATCCGATTTACGCGGAGCGCAAGGTAGTCGACGGCATCAACTTCAATGTAAGGAAGGGTGAGGTCGTCGGGATCTACGGTCTGATGGGCGCAGGCCGTACGGAGCTCGCAATGAGTATCTTCGGAAAATCCTACGGCGCGGATATCACGGGAACCCTTTATCTGAACGGTAAGGAGACCGTGCTGAAGAGTCCGAGGGATGCGATCAACGCGAAACTTGCCTATGTAACGGAAGACCGGAAAGGAAACGGACTTGTATTATCGAACCCGATCCGCGTGAATACTTCCCTTGCGAATATGGACGGCGTCAGCAATAAGGGTGTCATCGATATCGATAAGGAATACCAGGTGGCAGTGGAATACAAGGACAAGCTGAGGACCAAGACTCCTACCGTTGAGCAGAACGTCGGCAATCTCTCCGGCGGAAACCAGCAGAAGGTCCTGCTTGCGAAGTGGATGTTCGCCGATCCGGATATCCTGATCCTTGATGAGCCTACGCGCGGTATCGACGTCGGCGCGAAATACGAGATCTACTGCATCATCAACGATCTGGTCTCGGAAGGAAAATCCGTGATCATGATCTCCTCCGAACTGCCTGAGGTCATCGGAATGAGTGACCGGATCTACATCATGAATGAAGGAAGATTCGTCGGCGAGATGAAGGCATCCGAGGCGACGCAGGAAAATATCATGGCTTGCATTTTGCAGTCGGGAAGGGGCGAATAGGATGAGTATTAAATTATTGGACATCATAAAAAAATACACGATGGTATTGGCCCTGATCGCGGTTGTGATCTTCTTCTATGTGGCTACCAGCGGAAAGATCCTGTTCCCGCAGAACATCAATAACCTGATCTCCCAGAACGCTTACGTGTTCGTTCTGGCAGCCGGTATGCTCCTCTGCATCCTGACCGGCGGTAACATCGATCTGGCCGTAGGGTCGGTGGTATGCTTTGTCGGCGGTATCGGCGCTGTGATGATGGACAGGAACATCAACGAATGGCTTGCGGTGATCGTAATGCTGATCGGCGGCCTGCTCGTCGGAGCATGGCAGGGCTTCTGGATCGCCTATATCAAGGTGCCGCCCTTCATTGCCACTCTGGCCGGCATGTACGCATTCCGCGGACTTGCGAATAAGGTGCTGCAGGGCTTCGCTGTCGGCGTCCGGAATGAAACGTTCCTGAATGTGTTCGGCGGCGGCGCGGACTGCTTTATCCCGGATTTCTTCCATGGGAAGGATATCAATATTACCTGTATTGCGGTCGGTGTAGCCGTTGTGATCATCTATGTGGCAGTTACTTTGAAAAACCGTGTGAGCGCGAAGTCAAAGGGCTATGAGGTAGCGCCTCTGGCACAGGAACTGGCCAAAATGGTGGTGATCTCCGCAGTGGTACTCTGGATCTTCTATAAACTCGCGAATTACAAAGGGATCCCGGTTGCCCTGATCTGGATCGCCCTTGTTCTTCTGGCGTATCAGTACATTACGACAAAGACCACCATGGGACGTTACCTGTACGCGGTGGGCGGCAACGAAAAGGCCACCCGGCTTTCCGGTATCGACTCCAGAAAGGTATATTTCTTCGCATATGTAAACATGGGCCTGATGGCAGGTCTCGCGGGTATCCTTACGATCGCGAGAGCGGCCGGCGCACAGCCCACCTTCGGACAGCTCTATGAGATGGATGCCATCGCTGCCTGCTTCATCGGCGGAGCTTCGGCATACGGCGGTGAAGGAAATGTCTTCGGCGTGATCATCGGCGCCATGCTGATGGGTGTCATCAATATGGGTCTTTCCATCGTCGGCGGCGACTTCGGAAGTGCGAACTTTGTTAAGATCATCAAAGGTCTCGTCGTACTCGCGGCGATCATCTTCGATGTACTGTCGAAGAAGAAGAAGTAAGGGAGGATGGGATTATCATGAATAAATATCTGGATATACTAAAGAAAAACGCGATGCTCATAGTCCTTGTCCTGGTATATATCTTATTCGCCCTGCTGACAAGAGGCTCGATGTTTTCGCCCCTGAATTTCAACGCGCTGATCACGCAGAACGCTTACGTATTCATCCTCGCCACCGGTATGCTGATGTGTATGCTGACCGGCGGTAACATCGATCTTTCCTGTGGATCTTTCGTCTGCCTTCTCGGCGCGGTCGGCGGTATCTTCATGGTGGTAAAGGAGTTCGGTGTCGGAACCTCTCTCCTTATCATGATGCTCGTCGGGATCGTATACGGCTGCCTGCTCGGTTTCCTGGTAGCGTATGTCAACGTTCCGCCCTGGATCGCGACCCTTGCCGGATTCCTTGCTTTCCGCGGACTCGGCACTATGATCCTTACCAAGAACAGCTCCACCGGAAGTATCTCTCCCTTCCCGCAGAGCTATATCAAGATCTTTGCCGGGACCCTGTTTGAGACACCGGTTGGAACCATCAATATCCTCTGCATCATCGTGGGTGTGGTTGCGAGCGCGCTCGTGATACTGATCAACGTGATGGGCAGAGCCAATAAGCTGAAAAAGGGCTACGAGGCGGACAGCAGTATGACGGTCATCGTAAAGTCCGCACTTTCCGTAGCGGTGATCATGCTCTTTGCCTACAAGCTGTCTCTGGCCGGCGGGATCCCTACCGTGCTGGTATGGGTAGTTGCGATCGTCCTGATCTACAACTTCATCACATCCAAGACGACCCTCGGCAGATACTTCTATACCATCGGCGGCAACAGGGAAGCAACGAGGCTTTCCGGTGTGGACACGAAAAAGATCATGTTCTTCGCCTACCTGAATATGGCGGTCATCACGGTCATCACGTCCTATGTCGTGATCGCGAAGTTCCAGTCGGCGAATGCCCAGATCGGAACGAACTATGAGATGGATGCCATCGCGGCCTGCGTGGTGGGAGGCGTATCCGCTTACGGCGGCGCGGGCTCTATTTTCGGAATGGTAGTCGGCGCGACCCTGATCGGTGTCATCAACCTGGGAATGCAGCTTCGAAGCGATATCTTCGATGCGGACTGGGTTAAGATCGTAAAGGGACTGGTTCTCCTCGGCGCGGTCGTATTCGATATCCTCGCCGCGAAGAAGAACGCGAACCGCTGATCAAAAATCGTAAATCATCGGAAATAATGTAATCGAAAGAGCCCCGGGATCATGGGTAGCACCAGGATCCGGGGTTCTTTTTTGCAGATAATCGGTTTTTGGCGCAGATTCGGTTTTTTGCGCAAATGTATTAAGTTCCGGGCGCAGATGTGTTAGAATTCAGGCATATATTGGTGCACGGCGGGGCGTGTGAGATGGAGGTTTTCGGAATTCACACGCCCGGGAAAAGCAGATGTGGCGTGAGAGATGGAGAATTTCGGAATTCACACGCCCGGAAGAAGCAGATGGGGCGTGAGAAATGAAGGTTTTTGGATTTCACACGCCCGGATAGAAGCAGATGGGGCGTGTAAGATGAAGGTTTTCGAAATTCACACGCCCGGATAGAAGCAGATGGGGCGTGTGAGATGAAGGTTTTCGAAATTCACACGCCCGGGAAAAACGGTAAAAGCGATCGCTTACAAGCCGAATTATCAAAACAGCGAGAGCGCGGAATTCATCTATACGGTTCCGACCGACGACTGGGGCGATTTGGACTCTTCGGTACAGACTCTGATCGGAGACAGCACGGACTCCACGAAGGTGCCCGACGGGCTCTGGTTCGTCCTTGACGGCGTAAAATACGAACCGGCTGAGGACGGCTCCGTGGTCGAAACCGGTTCCAGTGGACCTTGATACTCTCTTTGACAACAGCACCGAGGAGAAAGCGGCAACAGCGAAAGCGACCGTCATGAACGGGAAAAAGCGGCTCATCTACGGAACGGACTTTACGATCGAGCCTTCCGAAGATACCGATCATGAAAGTGCCGGAAAGCACTCCGTTGTGATCATCGCGAAGGCAAAGGAGAATCCCGCGGAAGACGAGGTCGTTTATGTGGGAACCCATACGGCAACCTATGAGATCACGGGCGTTCCGGCAAAAAAGGTGAAGCTTGGCGGCTTTAAGTCTACCGTGGAATACACCGGAGATCCGATCGCGAAGACGGCTTACCGTTACTATTACGCGGAGGATACGCAGGGAGTTCTGCCGGGGACAAAGGCCAGGGAAACGGTAACGCGACTTAAGGATTCGCCGGTCGGGGATACGGACATCCTTCCGGCGGGCGCACTGATCCGCGTGGAGGTGACCGTGACGGCCGGAGATAAGAGCCCGTATGCCGCAGGCGACTATGAACTTAAGACCGTTTACCGTATCGTTAAGAAAACGATAGGAAGCGCGAAGGTTTCCTTCATCAAGGGACATGAGCCCGAATTTGATAACGGACAGCCGGTGGTACCGATCCAGTCCGGAGATCTTCTCGTGAAGATCGGAAAGACACCGCTTGAGCCGACGGACTACGAGATCGTATCCATCACAAACAATCAGTTCCTCAGAACCGCTTCCATGACCATTCGCGGATGCGGGAATTACGGCGGAACAAAGACCTTTACATTCAAGATCAGGCCGAAGGCCATCTGAGGTGTAAAGAAGTAATCGTTTAAAATATCATCACTTTTGTGGATACAAAAACAAAACAAAATGCCTTACCATTATATGGATAGGGCATTTTTGTTTTATACGGACGGGGCTTTTTCGGTCCTGCCCCTGATAACCCGAATGACTGATTCAGCAGGGAGGTAGAGCATGAAAACTTACTTTTACAGGATGATAAGTCTGGTTCTTGCGGCGGTTATGCTGTTTTCGGCGGCGCCGGTCACAGCCTTCGCGGATGATGGCTTTTCCGGAAAAGAACCGGACGGGAAGGGCTTTGTGCAGGTGACCGGAGATGAGGCCGGCGCGGAGTATGCAGGTAAGACATATGAACCGGGAGAGAGTGACGGAGCCGATTCGGAGATTGCCGGTCAGGACCGGACGCCGGAAGACGGCAATGCGGAAGGGGAAGAGGCCATCGGCGGAGCCCGGGCGGAAGATCCCGGGAAAGATGAGCCGACATCCGAAGAGCAGACACCGGAAGATGGCGAAGAAGGAGACGGGAAGATTGTCGACGAGCCGACATCCGTAGAGCCCGGGAAAGATGAGCCGACCTCCGGCGAGCCCGGAGACAATGGAGACGATGAGCAAACCTCCGGCGAGCCGGAAGACAATAACCCGGCCGCCGGCGAGCCCGGCGGCAATGACCCGGAAACAGGCGACCCGACGCCCGAAGAGCAGACACCGGAAGATGATGAAGAAGGAGACGGGAAGATCATCGGTGAGCCGACATCCGTAGAGCCCGGGAAAGATGACCCGACCTCCGACAATCCCGGCGACAATGACCCGGCCTCAGACGGGCCGACTGCTGAAGAACTCCTGAAAGCTGAAGACTCCGACAACCCGATCATGGGGAAAACAGCGAAAAAGGAGCCCGCGTCAAAAGAGTCCGCGCTCATTCCGGTTGGAGGAGAATACGATCCGATTTTCAAATCCTTCGCGATCCGGCTTGATACATCGAATCCCTATACGGAGAAACTGGCTGACGGAACCTACAGGAAGCGTACAGACAGTCAGGACAGGATCTACATTGACTATGAACTGAATGAAGGGAAAGAAGCCGAGGCGAATAAGTGCAAAGTCGTTTTTTCGAGTGAACGGGGCACCATGACCTTCGGATATGCGGGCGCAGGAGCGGATCCCGTATATGAGATGGATTTCGCAGACTGGAGGGCGGACCCCGGATGCATCAAGGTGGTAAGATGCGGCTGCGGATATGATACGGTCTATGTCACCATAGTAACGAAGGGGGAAGAGAAGGCATTCGTAGAAGAAGCCTGGATGGATATCCTTCAGGAGGGATGGGAATCCTTTATGGGATCATCCTATTCCCACAGGAGGTACAGCGGGAAATATTTCAAAGACGGCGGATTCCTTACGGGATGGCAGAAGCTGAAATATGATGAAACTGCCGGGTATTATTTTCCGAATGCGGCCGGGACGGTGGAAGCCTATTTCGATCCCGTGACCAGAAAGCCCGTGAAAGAGATATTTGAGATCGAAGGTAAGAAGTATTGTTTCCGACCGGCAGATCTTCCGCCGGAGGGAGAGTACGCGCCTTATGTCCTCAGGAAGGCTGAGGGACTTTCGGAAATCGTCAACCTCGGCAGTGAGGAATTCCCTGCATATATATATCTTGACGGGGACGGATCCCTGATCACCGGACTGGTGGAAGCCGCATCGGATCTTTTTTACTTCGATCCCGCGACGGGGCTGGCTGCAATGTACACCTGGGTCCGGGACGGCGATGACATTTATTTTGCGGATATGGATTGCAAGCTCACGGGGGACGGAAAGATCACCTATGGGGGCGCGGACTATATCCTGATGGACAAGCGCCTCATGAAGGGGCTCATAAAGGATAAGGACGGACATAAGTATTACTGCGACCCCGTATCCGGTGCCGTAACCTACGGCTTTATCACGATCAAAAAGAAGAAGTATCTGCAGACGGAAGACGGGATCCCGCAGGAAGCGGGTATACACCATTGTACTGCCATTGACGACTCTTTCTATACCAATTCGCAGGGGATCGTGGAAGGCGGAAAGGAAGTTACGCTTAAGGTCTCCGGTGAGGACAGGATATTCTATATCAATCCGGACGGTACCATGTTCACCGGCTATCGAAAGACGGGGAAAAAGACATATCATTATACCGAGCAGGGACGGGAAGAGGTGGAGGAAGAGCTGATAACGGATCCGGAGACCGATGAAACCATCGGATACGGCTATCTGAATGACAAGGGAGAGCTGATCTTCTATACCGACAAGCTGAAATCGGAAATCGTTAAGGACCGTATCGCGGTACTCCGCAGCGTACCGGGAGTGCCCGTCAGGATCATAAACAATAAAGGCATGATTTCCCACGGCTGGTATACCATGGGCGGAAAGAAATATTATACGGATAAGGTGACCGGTAATATTGAAAGGTCTGTATACAGGGATGAGCTTCGCATGATAGAAGGAAAGCTCTGGTACATCTCCAAAGAGGGCTTCGTTACCTGCCCGGAAAGCTCTTATGAACGCTGGGTGGACTATGAGGATGATAAATACTATATCGGCGGGGACGGACGGCCCGTGACGGGATGGAAGACGATCGATGAAAAGGTATATTATTTCGAAAAGTCCGGGGCCCTCAACAAAACAGGCCTGATCGGGAATAAATACTATCCCGTGCAGTCCGGGGGCTACATTACGAAGCCGGGAAAGGCCGGGGTGTATAACATCTGGGGGCAGGGGTATTATCTGAATGCCGACGGCTCCGTAAAGACCGGCTGGGTATCCGCGAAGGAAGGCGGTGTCAAAAAGCGCTATTACACTTCACCCGGGGATCCGCGGAACGGATTTATCGACAATGATCAGAGGATCTACCGGATCGGAGGAAAGTTCTATTGCTTCGAAAATGACGGAAGCATGAGGACCGGATGGCAGAAGGGCTTCACGGAGTATAGCGATGCAGCTACGGGCGAGACGCTCAAAAACTGTCCGAGTGTGTCTTCATGGTACTATTTCGACAAAGCGACCGGAGCCATGGTTAAAGGAAAGAAGAATATTAAGGACGAGCACCCGGTTACCCATAAGAAGGGGACCTTCTACTTCGGAACGGATCTTGCGGGAAAAGATCCCATGGGCGTCATGATCTCCGGGAAGATCGTCAAATCGGGCAGCAGGCTTGTCACCGTTGATGACGGACAGGAGATCGATGTCAGCGATCTTCCGAACGGCCCGCGGGAGATGTTTGAGGACACGGTCTGCTTTATATCAAAGGGGAAGCTGGCTGCCGGATTCCGGACCTATAATGATAATAAGTATTACTTTGATCCCGCAACGGGAGCGATGGTACGGAATACCCTGAAGAGAATATCCGGAAAATGGTATTACTTTGATCATGACGGCGTATTCTCGCCTTCCGGCAACGGATATATTATCGCATCGGACGGCTCGACGACCGAGGTGATATTAAGGACCGACAGCAAGGGATGCGTTACGGGTATTGCGGAAGGAGATACGAGGCGCTCGGATGTCAGGGTCCGGATCGCGGGATCCACCTATATCATTAATGACAAAGGGAAGTTCGCAAAAGGCCCCTATACCATAAAGAGCGGACCGGACAAGGGGATGACATTCCTTGCGGGATCCGACTATACCATCGCCGAAAAGGAGGAAAACATGTTGATCCGATACGGAAAGAAACATTACGTAACGGACGGTGAGGGAAGGATCTTAAAAAATGGCTGCTATCAGGTGGGATACGGGTACCTGAATGCCTTTACCGATGCGGAGAGGGCTCAGATAGACCTGACCTCACTTGCCGCCTGGGCGGATGGGAATACCTTCTATACGGACAGCACCGGAGCCGTCATAAAGAACAAAGTCGTGACTTCGCCTTCCGGAAACAGGGTACGCCTCGGTAAATACGGCATTGCGGCCGGGCCTTTTAGCAAGTACGGCGGAAAGTGGTACTGCTATGACGGATACGGGGCCATGGCGCCCGGAAAATACCGGATGAAAGTTAAGGTTATGGCTACCGGAAAAACAGAGAATGCCTATATTACCATCGGAAAAGACGGAAGGATCACGGACGGGATCAGAAGAACCGACGGAAGTGTCATAAAAGGATATGTTGATATAAAGGACGGTCTCATCGCGTACGGTAAATACTATCTGGATAAAAAGGGCCTTCCGGCCGCGGGAACAAAGGTTACGACCGACGGAAAGATCACCTTTGACAAGACCTCCGGCCGGCCGTTAACCCGATACTGACCGCAGAAAGGGAAAGATTAGACCTTTGGCGGTATTTAAGAATATTTCAGCCTGATATAATGAGCGTGCCGGGTTTTGGCGAACCGGCGCGCTCTTTGTTTTTCGGAGGCTGAGAAATATTATATCAGCCGCTTTCGGACAATCCTCCGCCTCATGCGAAGACGGAACTGACGCTTTCTAAGTGCAACTTGTACGGATTCGAAACGTACGGGTCGCTCTCACGGGCATCCGTGCCCGGTGATCGCTCAAAAGCACGTCCTGTGCTTTTGCCCCTGAAATTGTATGTTGCGCTAACAAAGCGTATAACAGTTCCGCTTCAATGTCGGCTCCGGATTTCCGAAAAGCGGCTGGCAGAACAAGTGTAAGCGGGATTAAGACCAACCCAATGTACTGAAAAGGAGAAGACCATGTTCAGAAGAATCGTAAGCATTCTGGCAGCAGCGGCAATGATGCTGAGCCTTGCGGGAACCATACCTGCTTCGGCGGCGGAGATCACCGGTGAGGAGCTGACCGGTCCTTTCGGGGAGATTTCCGAAAGCGGACCGGAAACCGGCGAAGAAGCGCCTGAGATCTTATGGGACGAGGATTCGGATTCCGCCCCGGCAGACGGCATTTCGACGGACGACACTGCGACGGACGACACTGCGACGGACGACATTGCTGCAGACGAAATTGCGGAGGACGACATTTCCGAGGAGAAAGCCCCGGCTGACGGCAGTCCCGCAGACATCATCATGGCGGATGAGCCGGAAAGAACGGGGAGCGGAGGATCTTACAACATCTGGGTTGCCGATGTACAGGTCACGGATGAGAATAAGGACAGTATCCCCTGTGAGCAGGGAAGCATCGTTTACAGACCCGACTCCAAAGAACTGTATCTTAATAATGCAAAGATCGACGCGTCGGGCTGCGAAAACGGCATCCGGGCATCGATAAGTAATCTTACGATCATACTGAACGGTCAGAACCACATCAGTATGGGGAAAAAAGCGGATAGCACCGAGCCAAGAAGCGGGATCATGCATGATTTCGGAAACGGAAAAATAACCCTCTCCGGATCGGGAAGCCTGAAGATCACGGGTGAAGGAAGCGGCCTTTCGGGTGATGTGTATTGCGGGATTAGGGTAAGTTCTACGGCTGATCTTGATATCCGCGCAGAGCTCAATATCGAAGGGAGCGGTGCCGACCGAAGCTTCGGCATATACACCGATAAAGGGATCAATATCGGAAACGATGTCAGTGTGACACTGAACGGTTCCGGCGATATGTACGGTTTGAGATCCGATAGGGATCTGATGATCAGTGGCGGAAATGTCAATGTTACGATGGAAGGCCGGGAAAGCATAGACGGAGTACAGGCCGAAAAACTGACGATCAGCGGCGGCATTCTGAATATGGATCTGAATTCATTGCGTGAAACGATTTCGGAGGAAGTAAATGGAATCGATGCCGGTACGGTTTTGGTACAGGGCGCGGATTCCGGGCTTAAGATCCGGATCAACAAAGGCGCCGACATCCGTATCGTAAAGACACGTGAATTATTCCGTATTCAGAATGGTGCGGTCATAGAACTGGAATGCGAACCGGCTTCCCACTCTGCGGGATCCGATCATTTTGCCGAGCTGATCAAGTCGGAAAAGGTCTGGATCAGCGACTCAAAAGCCATGATGCGGATCGAAAACGCCGACAGTGCTTACGGGATACTGTGCGGGCAGTATATTCAGGAGAACAGCGACTGCGAGATCACGGTGAAATGCGCGAAAACGGAACGTCAGTACGGATCCGGCATCGTCATCTTTCCGGGCAGCCACGAAGCCGCGGATGCGCAGTTTAGCGTAACCGGTACCAGTGAACTGAAGATCCACTCCTCCGATTCCCCGGTACTGGATGAGACGGAGGAATTTGATGATCACGCGACAATAACCGGCCGGATCGTCATTCCCTCCAACGGAGGCATCGGCAAAAAGGGCTTTACCGGTTCCTTCGCGTCCAATACAAAGGAGCTTTATATCCGTCCGGGAAATATGGAGCGGTATTTAGTCGGGACCAGACTCTACGGAGCTTCCGTTCTCGAAAATGATGCCGATACCGAAGATGCGTCCCGGATCATCATGGGCGGATGGAGATGGATCGTGACCGGTGTCAGAAGCAGCTATCTGACTCTGTTTGCGGATCAGAAAAATGAACTCCCGGTCACCGTCTTTAACCCCCGCGGAAAGAATCCGGGTAACGTCTATGCCGGATCGGCGCTTCAGGAAAAGGTCGACGGAATGCTTACATCATTTTCCGGGATCGAGAAGGATCAGATCCGGCCGAAAACCCTTAAGACGGATGAATATCGGGGAGAATCACCTTACTGTGACGGCGTGAGGGATGAGGAGGTTGCAAACGCCCTGTTATGGCCGCTTAGTACCAGAGAGGCGTTAAGCTTAAACCGGACGATCAGAAACCAGAGTAGTCCGTACTGGCTTTGCTCGCCCGGATACCCGTGGCTGCAGACAGACGGGAATGCTCCGGACGATCAGAGGGTAGCCTGTGTTGAGTTTATGCAGAGTGAGCATGCGGTCGGCCTGAACTACGAAGGAACCTACTGCTTTAACGCAGACAAATACCACAAAGCACGCCCCGCCTTCAATCTGAAAAAGGGCGGTATCTTGATGGTGACCATGGTCGAAATTGATGATGAGGCATATTTCAAACCGGCGATTAAAGACAGTGATATACAGTTCAAAAAGACGGCAGGGAAGTACACCGAAATAAAGAGAACATCCGGGGACACCAAGATCACGATCCCCTATACACTGAGCGGCGCTCATGCATCGGATGTCAATAAGATCATCGTTATGGTGGCGGATACAGGAGAATCCGGCACGATCCAACCCTTATATATGAGGGAACTGGAGACGGAGAGCGGGATTCAAAGCGAGGGAACGGGAAGCTGTATGATCCCTGCCGGTTTTGATATTTCCAGGATCGGAGCAGACTGTGAGATCTATGCGCTTGCGCTTGTTGAAACGGAAAATGAGAGTCTCGAATCCGATTATGCAAGCCTCTGGAAGGCCTTCAGCACCGGCTCGGTCATGATCAGGAATAATCCGGTCGTAACATTTAAGGGGATGGGCCAGCATCGGGATTTCGAGCAGGAAGTGATGGCAGGAACACCGGCGACAAAGCCGGAAGATCCGACTGCGAACGAGCCCTATTACCTGTTCGACGGCTGGTATGACAATGTGGATTGTATCGGAAGCGCGTTTGACTTCGCAACGCTCATCGAGGATGACATTACGCTCTATGCAAAATGGAAGAGAGCTGACATACCTGTCACTTTCTATATGAACGACGGTACGAATGCTCAGTATCTGAGGGTGACGGTGCCTTATGATACGAAAGTCCGAAAACCCGACGACCCGGCACGTGAAGGATATCTGTTTGCCGGCTGGTATAAGAAGAGCGATTGTACGGAGCCATACAGTTTCAATGATCCTGTGACGGCAATCTATCTGGACCTTTTCGCAAAATGGCTGAAGATCTGTACGATCACGTTTGATCCAAACCAGGGCTCAGGATCCATGAATGCCGTAACGATCCGCGAAGGGCAGTATTATACGGCGCCCTCATGCACCCTTACTCCGCCTGAAGGAAACCGGTTTAAGGAGTGGTACTACAGCTACAGGGATATCGGGGGTGAGACAAGGATCGATACCGTAAAGCCCGGGCAGAGGCTTTCGGTACCCGTGAGTGATGATCTTGTATTGCATGCGCAATGGGAAAAGGATGTGGAATTCACGGTCACTTTTGACGCGAACGGGCACGGGACCGCGCCGGCATCCGTAAGAGTCGATTCCGGAACCGCGGTGGCAAGACCTGCCGATCCTTACGAGGCCAATTATACCTTTAAGGGATGGACTCAGACGAAGCTGCAGGAGGATCAGTATAAACCCTATTATGAGTATGATTTTACAGCGCCGGTCCGGAAGGATATGACACTTTACGCAGCCTGGAGATACTCCGGGAAATTCGATCTGATCGTGGAAGGACACTTCCCGGGATATTCCGTGGAACTCGATAAGACCGCGGCGGCAAAAGATGAAACGGTAACCGTGACGGTGAAAAAGCAGAGCAAATATTATGATTTCGATTATGTCACTGTGCCTGATTGGAATACAAATCTTAATCAGCGCGGAAGCAAAACCCTTCACTTGAGCGATCTTACTTCCACTGATGAAAACACCTGGAAGGGGACCTTCACGATCCCTTCGCAGATGACCGGAACGGATCCGTTGGAAGTCAGAGCGTATACAAAGAAGACAGGTACGCATACACATGACCTCGAACTGCATCCCGAGGTTCCCGCGACCTGTACCGAAGCCGGTACCAAAGGATGGTGTGAGTGCTCGATCTGCGGGTACAGGTTCGAATACTACGGAACTGCCGGCGGACAAAGCAATGAGGATCAGGGTGCATATATCGACGATGAGCAGGACTTTGACCGGTGGGTGATCATCCCGCCTTCCGGCCATGCGGCCGTTCATCGCGAAAGCAAAGCGGCGACCTGTAAGAGCACGGGACTTCGGGAATGCTGGGAGTGCACAAGATGCCACCGCTATTTTGAGGATGAAGACTTAAAGATCGAGACCGATCCTGTCATCCCCGTTGATCCGGACGCGCACAGTTATATAAACGATCAGTATCCGGTCAATTACGATTTTTCCGCGGATTATACCGCACTCTATGCACGAAAGGCCTGTGATAATGCCTGCGGTGTATCCATGTGGGAGAAGGTGGATGTTGAGGTATCCGATTATCAGGCTCCCGATTGTGAGAATGCGGGCCATGTTACGGTTTCGCCCGGACATTTTACAAACCCCGTATTTGAGGAGACGTCATATAAGCCGGGAGCGCAGACCATTACCCTTGATGCGCTCGGACACCGGAAGTCTTCGAGCTATGAATGGAACTTTGAGGGGGATCATTATGAGTGCATCGCCCATGCGATCTGTTCAAGGTGCAAAAATGAGGTTGCAACCGAAACCTGCACTCCCGCGACGGCGTCAAGGGCGGACAATCATACCAGGTACAGAGCATCCTTTACCGATACGGATTCATTCTCGGATCAGTATCTGGATGTCGCTCTCCTTACTTTTGATCTTAACGGGCACGGCGATGCCAAAGATAAACCTGAGACGCAGAGCATCAGATACACCGGCTGGTACGATGAAAAGGGCGGCTTCGGTGCGGAGCCGGTCGATCCCGATGACGCGGAGCTGATCTTTACCGGCTGGTATACGGATCGGGAATGCGATGCCGGTACACTGTTTGATTTTGAGCAGATGATCGCGGATGATATGACCCTGTATGCCGGCTGGAGGGATCCGGCGGGCTATACCGTGATCTTCAATATGAACGGTCACGGCGATCAGATCGGTCCCTACTATATGAAGGAAGGAGACGTGCTGAGCGCACCCGAAACTCCCGCAGCGGAAGGATACCGGTTCGCCGGATGGTGTCTGGATCCCGGACTGACTGTTCTTTATTCCTTCGGATCGAAGATCGGCTCGGATCTGACATTCTATGCGAAATGGTTCAGAGAATCCGCAGACACAGTGCATCTTACCTTTGATATGGGAGGATACGGTACGGTCGTTCCGGAGCAGATCATTCAGAAGGGAAAGAAGCCGGTTCGCCCGGATGATCCGATCGATGCGGAAAAGGTCTTTGCCGGCTGGTATGCCGACAGCTCCTTCTCGGCGAAGTTTGATTTCGGAAAGGCGCTGAGATCCGATACCATGGTATACGCGAAATGGACGGATCCGGATCCGGACGGCTTTTTCGCCTACTTTGACATAAAGAGGAGCACGCTGAGTTATAACAGCGCACTGCGCAGATACGAGCATGTCTTTACCGCGGGAAAGATCACACCGAAGATCGTTGTCGAAGACTTCGGCGGAAGAAGACTCGTCGAAGGCGTCGACTATACGATCAGATTCACGAATAATAAGAATGTGGACAAAAAAGGAAAGCCCGCGGTTGCCACCATTAAGGGCAAGGGCAACTATAAGGGCAGCAGAAAACTCCTTTTCTACATTCTGCCGAAGTCCCTCGGAAACGGGCTTGACGATGTGCCCGCCGAAGAGATCACTCTTTGCGGTATCACGGTAAAGAGCGGAACCAAAGTGGCGCCTGTCCTTTACTATAACGGATACAAGCTGACGTCGAAGGACATTAAACTGAAGAGCGGGACCGGAAATCTGAAGATCACGAGCGCTGATGACGTCTCGAATCTGAATCTTACGATCACAGGAAAGGGCAACTTCTCCGGATCCATAAAGGAGGCGAAGATCACCAGACTGACCGACAAGGAGATGAAGGCCAAAACGATCAGGGTGAGCCTTGCGCCGAAGAATCTGAGCTTCGTATATGACGGAAAGGAAAAGAAGCTTGATGCCGCCCATCTCGATGTGAAGGCAAACGGGACGGAGCTTACGGCCGATGATTATGAGGTGATCTATCTTAATAACGTAAATGCCGGAACCGCCAAAGTCATTGTCTCGGGAAAACTTGAGAAGGGCTATACAGGAAGCGTGGTAAAAACATTTAAGATCACCCCGAGTAAGAGCGATGCCGTGATCACCGTCACTTCGGAGGATGAGAGTCCCCTGATCCCGGATCTTGTAAGGGTTACCTACAAAAAGGGCGGTGTCCGGCCGCAACTCACGGTCAGGGCCGTGATCGGAGATTTCACGGAGGAACTTCAGGAAGGCCGCGATTACAAGGTGACTCTGAAGGATCACAAGAAGGTGACCACCGGATCGAAAAAGGCGAAATATACCATCACCTTCAAGGGCAATTACAAGGGAACGCCTGCAAAGAGCGGTATGTATGAGATCGATCCCGCCAAATTTGATGACACGTGTGTCAGTGTGACGGCTGCGGACATGATCTATACGAAACCGGGCAAATACACTGCGAAGCTCTATGTGACCCGTGACGGTGTGCTGCTCGATCCGAAGACGGATTACACGGCGACCTATTGGGCCGCGGGCGCGGATATCACAAAGAGGACCAGATATCAGCTTACCGGGGATTCCGTCAGTGTAAAAGTCACCATAAAAGGGAAGGGCAATTACCGGAATGATGAGATCATAGCGGAAAACTGCTATACCATAAAGAAGAAGATCGACGGCGCCATCGACCTCAGCAAGGCGAAGATAACAAAGAAGGGAAAGATCAAAAAGAAGATCCCGGGATGCTCCTATACGGGGAGTCCGGTCGTTCCCGAATATGACGTTTACGTCAAGGTGAACGGACGCTGGGTGACGATCGATTCCGAAGCGGCAGGACTGAAAGCCGGCGAGGACTACGAGATCCTTCATATGAACAATACCGAAAGAGGTAAGGGAACGATCCTCATAAGGGCGCTTCCGGGCTCGACGAAGGCCGTTAAGAGCAAGGTCGCGACCTTTAAGATCGGGCAGAGGACCCTTGCGGGCTTGATGCAGATATTCAGGTGGTAACAGGGACGCTTTCGGAAATCCGGAGCCGACATTGAAGCGGAACTGTTATACGCTTTGTTAGCGCAACACAGGATATCAGGGGCAAAAGCACAGGACGTGCTTTTGAGCGATCACCGGGCACGGATGCCCGTGAGAGCGACCCGTACGTTTCAGATTCGTATAAGTTGCGCTTAGAAAGCGGCAGTTCCGGCTTCGCATGAGGCGTAGGATTATCCGAAAGCGGCATCCGGATTCATCATGAAAACAAAAAAAAGGCCCCCGGTCGGGGCCTCTTGCTTTGCATTATCCATTATCACTGCAATGAACCACTAACCCCGTCCCCAAGAGTCCATGGGGCTTTTTCTTTACGAGAATCTCCGGATGACCTCTTCGCGCGTCTTAGGAATGATGACATCCAGGTCCCAATGATATTCGGGATAGAGATCGATCACTTTCTTGTAGGCTGACCTTGCGCCCAAAGCCCATTCGTCGTCTTCAATGCGTGCGTGTCTGGATTTGGTGTTTGTGAGCCTGACCCTTCCTGCTTTCGCGGAGGATCTGATCAGGAAAAGAGTCTGCTTTTCCCACAGGGGCGCGAATTTTCTGCGGACCTTCGCTTCGCGCATGTGCTTGCTGCACCGGCGATGTCTTCTCGAGTGTATCGGTCGGCGCGCTGATGCGCGGCTTCTCCTTAAGGGACGCGTTCCGGATCGCCGCGGACTATACGGCAGATACGATCCGCGAAACCTTAAAGAATCCCGAAAAGCCCTGGTACGGCGTTGATTTTGAAGCTACGATCCCGTCGCTTCTCAGGCAGCTTTCCTGAGGACTTTCCGTCTTTAATAATTATTTACACAGAATATATACTGCATCCCCGGAGTCATACTCATCCATGGTGGTCTGAAGGTTTTCCCGGTTGCTCTCGGCACGCGCTTTAATGTGGTCGTAGGGAATCCCTTCGTACCCGGTATGTTCGGGGATGTAGTCATATTCTTTGAGTGCAAGGAACGATTCTTTCGAATCCAAAACATAGATATAAAGATTCTTGCAATTGACCCCGTTTTGAAGCAGGGCGTCAGCGCATGTTTCAAAGAGGCTCCTAAGTTCCGCCTCATCCCGCTCTCCCGTCAGATATACGAAGACTCTGAAATCATTTTTCAAAAGATACTGTTCCAGACCCGGATCGCTATCAAAGTATCCGTCGTTAAAGTGATTATAATAAAAGTCATCCGTCACGATCTTCGCGTCCGGAACGATCCCCGAAAGTGCGTTACGGATCCGCTTCCATACGTCATCGCCGTATTTCACGAACAGATAATCGGAGCGTACTTCCTCCCTGTCATTCAGACGAAAAACACGGATCTCTTTATCCGGAAGATCCTTCGTGGTGACGGTAATGTCACATTCCGCCCCGCCTGGGAAAGCGTCCTTCTTCTTCAGCTTGAATTCCGTATTATATTTCTCACTGACGAATCTGATGGCTTCCTCCACATCCGCTCTGTCATTTCCTTTTCGCAGGCCGCAACCGCCAAGCAGCGCACAGGCAAGCAGGGCGGTAAGCAGAGGCAGAAAGCACTTCCGTCCTGTTTTCGTCCGGGTTTTCCTGATCGTCTTATTCCTTCGTTTTCTCATTTCTTTCCGAATTGACCGGATCCATATCAGTAAAGTCATAAAATAACGGTCGCTATTTGTGGCAGTCAACTCTCTTTCTATGTTAACATAGATGTGTAAACTGCGCCAAGACTGTAGTGAGCCGAAAGCCGCTGTAACGAGGTGCCCGATATAAGAATTATGATTACGGATAAAGGAGGAGAGTATGATCAGAAAAAACCTGAAACGACTGTTTTGTGTACTTATTTCATTGATCCTGTTTTCGTTGATCCTTCCGGCCGTACCGGCCAGAGCGGATGACGATCTTACCATTGATGGCTTTGTTTTTGACGCCGAAACACTGTCTGACAGCACGATCGGCGTGCTCTTTGTCCGGGGTACCCCGTCGGAGGGCGGAGAACTCCTGTACGGAAATTTCGATCCTGCGGAGAATACATGGAGGGAAATCCCGGTAACGAACGGTGAAGACACCGTAACCGCCAAAGAGGCCGCCTTTTCTCTGTCCGGCGACATAGCGCATATCGCCTACACTTCTGTCGATGGCAAGATCGGATACCTGTACCAAACGGATGACGGCTGGTCGGATGCCATCTTCATCGAATCCAATAACTGCAACAACAAAACTGGCAGCCTTTCCGATCCGGATATCACGATCGGCGGCGACGGTGGTATATATATTTGCTATTTTGATACGCAGGGAGCGGAGGATGAATACTATGCCCGTTCTGATGCTATGCTGGCTTCTCTAAAAGACGGATCTTTCACCAAAAGCGTCGTGATCAATGCCACCGGCTGGTTTTCCTCCCCGGATGGAAACAGAACTGATGCATACGCTCCCATAAAGATCGCACCGACTTCAGGTGGCGCTACAGCCGTAGTTCGTTCCAGTTTTTGGGAGAAATGGTACAATGGCAATGATACTGCCTATTATGCAAATTTCTGTAAATCAGCCGGTGAAGTATCCCGTTTTGATGGTAATTATACTGTCTTCGCCGCTGCCGGCAACGGTTCCGCCGTTTACGCGCTGGTTCATAAGAGCGGTGCTTATCATGTAATATCTTATAACGGCACCTCCAATTCCGTAATGGAAAGCGCTTTGGCAGAGTTCGGTGCCTATGCCGCCGGCCTGACCCTTGACGGTACCAATATCTATTACGCGGCCGCCAAGGATTCATCCCTTCTGTTCTATCTGGCCGGAGAAGCTGTCAGCAAAGACAGTATTGAAAACCCCATCCTTTCATCTCACAACAAACTCGCGGCCGTTCTTTCCGACAGCATACTGTA
>JAILLW010000058.1 GCA_024692955.1 Lachnospiraceae bacterium
GCTATTTTGGCATATAAACAATTAAGCCTTTTTCAACAGTTTAAATCGAATTATATCACATAAAATATCAAAAAAACCGAAAATACAATGTTTAATGTATTGGAAAAACCTTCAATTTTGCAATGAGTTTTTCATTTAAAGCAGCCATAGCCAATGTGGTTGCACCGGGCAATTACGCCAGGCATAATGTCATAGATCAATCGGGGTTACATCCTTTCAGAGCTATGATTGATTCGGCCAAAATGACATGCCAAAGATGGAGATTCTTTATGGAGAATAAATATCTTCTGTTCGTTCTTCTAGTTTTGGTCTGTGGATGGCTCTCTGCAAAAGAGATGGGTCAGTTAGTGGCTGATCGAACGATTATCCTGGGAGCGGCTTTGGGGTTGCTGTCGCCTATTGTGGCCGTTTACCCTATGGCTTTGGGATATAGCAGTGCGACCAGTTTGCCGAACCGATGCGCATTTATCGTGGATGTGGCAATAATGCTTTCAATGACCAGTTTTTCTTTTTGGACAGGTGTTTTATGCAATAATTTGCTCATAACAGGCATCGGAAAGAAAGCTGTGCTCGCTATGGTAGGGATTCTTTTTATCGGTTGTTTGTTTACTGGCAACAAGTTCTCAGACTATAAAATCTGTTCGATCATTTTGGAGTTAAAAGATAAAACATATGAAGATCATTATTATGCATTCAAAGATTTTCTGAATCAGATTGAGAGTAACGGCGAAGGAAAAGATGTTAGAATACCCGAAAGTAAAATGATATATTCGATTGATAATATATGCAATTTTTACCTGTTTAATGATCCGAACGATGAGATGAATATGGCTGTGGCAAAATGCCTTGGACTGAACACTATTGCCATAAGCGATGAAGTATATGACAATTAAGATATCTACTTTTACAAAATGCATTCTTTCTTTTCTGCTTATATCATTTTGGCTTTATGCGTTGAAAGACACGGATTCTTATTTTAGTGTTTATGTCTTATGCGCGTTGGTAAGTGTTGCGTTTGTTTTTGATAACAACACAGACAGCAAACGAATTTGCAGAAGAGATATGTTCTTTTCCTCATTGATTTCCGCCTTTTTTTCCCTCGGAGTAATGTTGGCAAACTACCGCTTGTTTATGCCGGCTTCTTCTGCGTGGAAAACGATTCTTTTTGTCTTGGGAAGCGGATTCTGTGTGGGTTGGAATGTGACAGTTTTTCTTGTGCGCAGGGGCGAAGGTGGTTTTTTTGGAGCAGGGGGAAGAATAAATGGAATTCATCCGCTGTGGATCATAGTAACTGTCGGAGTGCTCTTTGCGGCGATCAATCTTTTCATTCTGTTTACGGTGGCCTATCCGGGCTATGTGACGGCGGATGCCATTGATGAACTGGATCAGTTTCTGACCGGGGCATATTCCAATCATCATCCCTTTTATCATGCGCTGTTACTGAAACTTTTTACGGAAGCGGGACGGGGGATCTTCGGAAATATCAATGCCGGGATCGCGCTTTTCCTCGTGATACAGATCCTCTTCCTTGCGGTCTGCTTCGGATACGCGGCGATGACACTTTATGAGACAGGACTGCCGCTTTCTGTGATCGTGACCGCGGCGGCGCTCTGGCTGCTTTCCCCTTATCAGATCGCCTACAGCGTGACGGTATGGAAGGATATACCATTCGGCGGGGCGCTGCTCCTTTTTACGACAGCTCTTTTCCGCATTATGAAAGGCATCGGAAGCCGGAAAGCGAATGAATGTGTACTGATCATCGGGGCTGTCGGCTTCGCGCTTATGCGGAGCAACGGACTCATCGCGCTGGCGATCACCTTTATCGCGGTATTCTTCGTATATCGGAAAGAAGACCGAAAGCTCCTGCTCCTTCTTGCGGGAGTGATCATCGGGGCCTTCCTTCTGAAGCATCCGGTGCTTTCCCTGCTCCATGTGACACAGCCCGACACCGCGGAAACCCTGTCGATCCCGGTACAGCAGGTGGCGAAAGTGATCACGGAAGGCGGAGACTTAAACGGGCAGGAAGCGGAACTACAGCTCTTTTTTGAGACGGAAAAGGTTCCTTCGGATTACCGGGAATTCATCTCGGATCCGATCAAGAACCATATGAGAAAAAAAGGGTATATCAACGGCCATATGGGCGAATTTATAAGGCTCTGGGCAAAGATCGGGGTAAAGAATCCCGGGCTTTATATAAAAGCCTGGATCGACCAGACCCGGGGGTATTATAACGGGGGCTACGAATACTGGATCTACAGCGATTATGTGATGGAGAATGATCTCGGGATCACGGCAGGGACGCCGGTGGAGAGCATTCGGAACCTGCTTTATAAGTGGTATGAGAAGTATTACGGAAAGAGCATATTCCAGCCGCTCCACAGCATCGGCTTTCATGTCTGGCTGATGGCTCTCTGCTTCTTTGCAGGAGCAGTGCATAAGAAAAAGGAATTTCTGCTGTCCGTGCCCCAGCTGGCGATCATATTGACGCTTCTTATCTCGACGCCGGTCTTTTGTGAGTTCCGGTATGCGTATTCGCTCTTTACCACAGCCCCCTTCCTGTTCTTTACGACGTTCGGACGCCATAGCAGCAACTGAAGACACGGATTGCCCGGATGAAGAAACGGGGGGCGGAACAAAAGAAGGCTTTTGGAACGGACGGAAATATATGATGAGGAACAAAGACGAAAAGAAAGACAGAACAGAGCAGATGGTCCTGCTTCTCCTGATGGTTACAGTATTTGTGATCTCTGTGATCCGTGCCGCGGTTTCGAGTATGACTTACGACGAGGCCTTTACCTACTGCCGCTTCGTAAGGAGGATCGATCCCTCCTCCCTGCGCGCGTTTTTTGATTCTTTGAAGTTTGCGGGGGAGGAAGCACCGACGAACAATCACTGGATGAACACGCTGCTCATCTTCGGTGCGGACCGGATCTTCCATACCGCATATAATGAGTTTGTGATCCGCTTTCCGTCCCTTCTCTTTTTTGCATTTTATCTGATCGCGGTATTTAAAGGTCGCCGGAAGGGTTTTTATTCCGGCATCACGGTCCTTTTCCTCATCGGGAATTATTATCTCGGGGAATTCTATTCCATCGCCCGGGGCTACGGGATGGCGCAGACACTGGTCTTTGCTGCCTGCCTCTTCTACCTTGACTGGAAAGAGTCGGAATATGAAAAAGACGGGAGTCTTATGCTGTGCGCGGCATTTCTTGCCCTTGGCGTTACGGCAAACTCCATCGTTGTTTTCATCCTGCCTTCCTTCGGGATCTTCTGGCTTATCCGGCTGATACGGAAGAAGAAACTGAAGGATTTTCTGCTTCGAAGGTGGTGGTTCGTACTCCTTTTCTTCGCCTTTGTCGGATTCTTTGCCCTGAAGCAGATGTCGGATGCCGGCGATAAATTTGCGGAGGAAAAACAGGGAAATTTCTTTTCGGAAGTCATCGGCGGCATGATCGGAATGTTTGTGAAAAAGCCGCTTCTTATGTGGGGCGCGGCGATCCTCCTTGTGCTTGTTACGGCGCTTTCGATCTTCTGCCTTCGGAAAAAGGTCTTTGAGCGCGATCTTTTCTGGATGTTTGTGATCTTCCTTGCGGTGGACCTTTTTGCGAGTCTGATCCTGCATAATGAGTATATCGCCGGAAGATTCACACTTCCCTTCTACGGAATGTTTGTGCTCGGTTTTTCCGGACTGTTCTCCATGGCGGCGCGAAGCCTTACGGAGTCCGGGGCAAAGACGGCGGAAAGTTCCGGAAAACCCGGGAAGTCCGAAAAGACTGTGAGGCGCATTTTCGCAGATGACAGACTGATTCCCGCCGTCGGCCTGATTCTTCTTCTGATCCTCGGGGCTCTGTATCTTAACAAACTGAATGTTCATACGGTAAGCGAGTGGAACTTCGATGAAAACCGGGGTGAGAAGATCCTGACGGGATATCTCATTAACGGGGAGTATTCGGATGTGCCGAAGGAGACACCAAGCTTTACGGATGTATTTTACAGGGAAAAGGCGGAGTATCTGAAGGAGCGTTACGCGGGGCTCTATGAATAGAACGGTATGGCAGCGGGTGTCTGGAATCCTCAGACCGAAACGATATTCCGGAGAATGAGGTAGTCTGGAAATGCAGTTCACATCCTACATCTTCATTATGCTTTTTATGCCGGTTCTCATGACCGGCTATTTTCTGCTGAACCGGATCGGCAGGGAAAAGGAAGGGGCGGATGATGCGATGCACACAGAATGGGCCGGCTGGCTCAAACGGGATGCTGGAAGGATCTTCCTGATCATAGGCGGTGCCGCTTTTTTCCTTTATGGCAATCTGAAGCAGGGCGGCATATTTGCGATAAGTATTTTCGGAACGCTTCTTTTTGCGCTTCTGATCGAAAGATCCGTCGGTAGAAAGAAGGTTTTTCTTGCTCTTTCGGTTGTTTTTCAGATCCTGCTTCTTGGATATTTCAAATATACGAATTTCATCATCGATAACGTAAATTCCGTTTTCGGAAGAAGCTTTTCCGAAAGAAACATCCTGTTGCCGGTCGGGATCAGCTTCTATACGTTCCAGCAGATCATGTATCTGGTTCAGGTGTATGAAGGGAAGATAGCAAAGATCAGTGTGACAGACTATCTTTCCTATATCCTGTATTTCCCCAAATTATGGATGGGACCGCTTGCGGAGCCGGATGATCTGATCCGACAGTTGAAGGATCCTTCTCGGAAAAAGATTAATTTGGATCATATGGCGCAGGGGCTTAAACTTTTTTCTTTCGGATTCTTCAAGAAGATGCTGCTTGCAGATACACTGGCCATTGCCGTCTCATGGGGCTTTGGCGCTCCGGATGGAACCACGGCCGCGGACTGGCTTCTCATTATGCTCTGCTATACCTTTGAGATCTATTTCGATTTTTCCGGATACTGCGATATGGGCTTCGGGATTTCCCGGATGCTGAATATCGATCTTCCGGTAAACTTTGATTCTCCTTACCGGGCGGATTCGATCCGTGATTTCTGGAAACGCTGGCATATCACATTAAACGGTTTTTTCGTAAAGCATATTTATATACCGCTGGGAGGAAGCAGAAAAGGACGGGTCCGTACCTGCCTCAATATAATGATCATCTTCCTGATCAGCGGGCTCTGGCACGGAGCGAACCGGTCATTTATTCTTTGGGGCGCCATCCACGGGCTGCTGTGTGTCTTTGATCACCTCGTTGACAGGCATTATGAAAAGTTCCTGAAAAAGGCGGCGGGAAAGGTATTTAAGGGGATCCGTTGGCTGCTGACCTTCGGAGCGGTCAATGCTTTGTGGCTCCTTTTCCGTTCTGAGAACATTCATCTGTGGCTGAGGATCGGAAAAACGATCCTGAAGGGACTCCTTCGGGGAGAAGGGATGCGGATAAGCGAGGGTCTGCTCGATGCGTTCCGCCTGCCGGAACAGGGATTACTTACCGGTGTATTTCATGCGGACACCCTGCTTTCTGGCCTGCGGGGATCGGAAATGCTCCTTTTCCTCATTGCCTCTTTCGGGATCTGCCTCATCCCGAAAAACAATATCAGGAACAAAGAAAAACTGACTATCCCGGGGCTTGTTGTCTCCGTGATCGCTTTTGTCTGGGCATTTTTGTGCCTTGGTACCGAAGCCGTCTTCGTCTATCAGGGGTTCTGATCCCGGGGCGCGGTACGGAAGGATAAACGGAAAGGCTTTAAAGAGAGTGAAGAGTATTTCTTCAAAAACCTGGCTGGTCTCATTTGCGGTCCTTGTTTCGGGAGCGCTCCTTTTCGTGCTCATTACGGTGATCCGGATCGATCCGTTCATGCATTATCACGCTCCGGATGTTTCGCGGTGGTTTTATCCGCTTGACAACGAGCGGAGCCAGAATTACGGGATTGCGGAGTTCTTTGATTATGACGCGGTGTTCATCGGAACCTCCATGACGGAGAATACGAAGATCTCGGAGATGGATGCCCTGTTCGGAACAAATGCGGTGAAGCTTCCCTTCAACGGCGGCTACTATAAGGAAATCGGGGATGCGCTGTGCCACGCGTACGAGAGCCATCCGGACATCCGCCTGATCATCAGGGGCATCGACATGAACTATATCTTTGCCACGGATGAGGAAATGGCGGCGGTAACGGCTGAAAATCCCTTCTACCTCTATGACAAAAACCCCTTTAACGATGTGAACTATCTCTTTAACCGGGATGTGGTATTAAAGAGGATCCCGGATATGATCCGTGAAAGGCGGAAGGAAGGGTTTAAACCCGGGATCACCTCCTTCGACCGGTACGCGAACTGGATGAAGGGCAAGCATTTCGGAGAGCACGAGGTCTGCCCTGACGGGATCAGCGTACTCCGGCCCCATGAGCAGATTCCCATTACGGAAGAGGAGAAGGAAGTGATCCGGAAAGATGTACGGGAGAATATCGTATCCATTGCGAGAGAACATCCGGATACGGAATTCTATTGCTTCTTTCCTCCCTACAGTGCGATGTGGTGGAAGAGCAGATTCGAAACAGGGGACTTTGAAAGGCAGATCGAAGGGGAAAGGATCGTGATCGAAGAGATCCTTGAATGTGAGAACATCCGGATGTATTCCTTTAATCTCCGTACGGATATCACGGCGGACCTTAATAACTACCGGGATCTGTGGCATCACGGAGAATGGATCAACAGTGTGATCCTGAAAGATCTGAAAGCGGGGAAAGGACTTCTTACGAAGGAGAATTACGAAGAATATCTGAACAGGGAGAAGGAACTCTACCTGAACTTTGATTATGAGGCTCTGAACCGGCAGGAGGATTATGAAGATGATGCGAAAGCTGCGGAAAAATGGGCAGAGTATGAGCCCTGAAGGATGAGAGGCAAACCGGGGACGGTTTCTTGACATCGAATAATCATCATAGATATGATATGATAACAGGGTCGAAAGTCATCGACCGTGAATTTAAAGGAACGGAAACGGAATGGAAAGACTGGATTTTTTATTCATCTATGAGCATAAAGTGCGGGAACTGGAAAACCTGTGCCTGATGAAATACGAGCTGGACCGGCGGGGGTACCGGACGAAGATCCTCTATATCGATGAGGCATATTACTCGAACCGGGACTATCCCGTGATCGATACGAAGGTCCTCTGCACCATGGCCTGCTATGACAACTACACGCTTTTCTGGCATACCAAGGAGTTTGTGAGATTCGAAAAAGTCATCGACCTTCAATGGGAGAATATCGTATTTCCTAAGGACGAAGAGCGGGAAGGCGCCTACAAGAACTACTGGGGCATCGGCAAGGAGGTCGTACATCTTTCCTGGGGAAAGCAGAATGTGGAGCGGCTTCTGAACGCGGCACATCTTGATCCGAAGAAGGTAAAGCTTACCGGACATGTGGGCATGGACTTTCTGAGAGCTCCCTTAAACCGTTACTACATATCGAGAGAAGAGCTCTTTTCAAGGTATGACCTTCCGATAGATAAAAAGGTGATTCTGTTTGCGTCTCCCTATTACAGTGATACCCTGAGCAAAGAGAGTATCGAGGGGCTTTCCGTCCGCTTCGGCGATGATTTTCCGGAGTATTACGGGTTCATGTGTGAATCCCAGAAGGCGGTACTTGAATGGTTTGAGCGCTTCCTGAAGGAGAATCCGGATGTGATCCTGATCTACAGGATCCACCCCGGACATCCGAGCGCCATCGCTTCGGAACTTGAGCGGAAATATGAGAATTTCCGGATCATATCGGAATTATCCGTAAAGCAGTGGATCGTGGCATGCGATATGGTCTATACCGGCAACAGCTCCGTGATCGTGGAGGCTTTCTTCGCGAAGAAACTCTGCAGACTGCTTTTCCCCGTACCGACGACAAAGGGCTTTGAACTGAAACTGATCACCGAATCGGAAAAGATCAGGACTTATGAGGAATTCGAGCGCTCGGTAAAGGAAGATCTTTCGACTGAGTTTTCTTCCGATGAGGAATTCGAAGAGCGCTTCCCGACACCGCGATCGAGTATCGAGGAGATCTATCTCATCGACTGGAAAACGCCGAACTACGTGAAGTTTGCGAATATGGCAGAGGAAGTCCTTAAGGAGGACTGTTACAGGCTTACGAAAAAGCAGCGGACGGATTATAAGGAATATACGCCCGTACAGAAGAAGGTACGCAGGTTTGTGGCGCTCCGGCCGCTCTATCTTTTCTATCTGAAGCTTCTTGAGAAGCCGGGGTTCGGCGGAAAGGCTTTTGAAAACCAGCGAAGGATACGGGAGGAAAGCCATCTGCTGCATGAGAAGATCGAGAAGGATCATGCCCATGAGCTGACCTCGGAAGAGGAGATCGGGCGGATCATCGACCGGATCCGGTACGCGCTTGAGGATGGGATTGCGAAGTAACAGATCCAAAAGATTGAAAAGCTGCGGGACAAATGCAGCCATTGAAGAATACCCTTCAGCATGGTATCATCTGATTGGATGATATGTATTTTCAGAAAGATGCGTTCATATGATTTCTCAGAGGTAATGAAAAGGCAATAAAGGCAGTTACGTCATCAATGCCTTTTTCTGTTTCTATAGTGACTTATATGGAAATCGTTCAGGGAATACGAAACAAGCAGGTACATGTGTTGAGCTTAATGAAACATTGGTCACTGCAAATGATAAGCATTATCGGGTAATTGAGAATTTAAATATGGAAGTATTCAGACCATGAACAGATCGAAAGATCGGAAAGGAATGACAAATATGGACAGAACGATCACGGCCATCGTGCCGGTAAAAGGAAACAGCACCAGGCTTCCGAACAAGAACATCCTGCCTTTTGCGGACAGCAATCTGCTGATCCACAAGATCCGTCAGCTGAAGGAAGTAAAGGAGATCACCGAGATCATCGTTTCTTCCGATTCGGATGAAATGCTTCAGATGGGACGGGATGAAGGAGTCACGGCGATCAAACGCCCGACACAGTACGCGGATGAGTCGGTACCCTTCGGTATGTTCCTTGAATATATCAGTGATGAGATGCCGAATGAGCATATTATGTGGGCCTGCGCGACTTCACCGCTTGTGGAGCCTTATCTTTACCGCAAGGCCATCGCGACCTATTTTGAGAAACTGGAAGAGGGGTATGATTCCCTGATCACCTGCTGCCCTTATCAGACCTATCTGATGGATGAGAAAGGCCCGCTGAACTTCAGCATGGGACTTGCGCATAAGAATTCCGAGCAGCTTCCGATGCTCTATCACTTTACGAACGGGATCAACCTTGCTCCCCGTGTCAAACTGAAGGAGTGGCATTACAATTACGGGCCGAAGGCCTACCGGCTTCTGGTCAACAAACGGGAAGCCGCGGATATCGATGATGTATACGATTATGAGATCGCGAAGGCGCTGTACGCGATGAAGGATCCGAAACCGACGGTTTAAGACGGTGCGGGAGATGATGACGGAGGAAAACGGCAGAGATTTCGAAAAAGCGGAAGACAGGGAGCCGAAGGTCTCCGTCATTCTCTGTTTCTATAATGAGGAGCGTTACCTTCCGGAGGCGCTTGACAGTATTCTATCCCAGACCTACCGAAATCTGGAGGTCGTTGTCATCAATGACGGGTCTACGGACGGGAGCGAGGCCGTTGTCCGGAAATATATGGAAAAGGATGAAAGGATCATCTACCGCTCCCACACACCGAATCACGGGCTGGCCTATGCCAGAAACCGGGGGCTGGAGACGGCCACCGGTGAATTCGCGGGGTTCTTTGACGCGGATGACAGGATGCTTCCGGACAAGACCGAAAAGGAAGTGCGGTTTTTACTGGAACATCCGGACATCGATGTTGTCGGGGGCTCCTTTTATTATATGGATGCCGAAGGAAATGTGCAGAATGAGCCTCTGAAGCTTCAATGCTTCTCGGATGAGGAGATCCGGGCTTTTATGCTCTACCGGAACGCGATCGCGGTGGGAAGCGCGCTCTTCCGGAGAAAGATCATTACGGATAACGGGGCATCTCTTGATGAAAAAAACCGGGCTTCCGAAGACTACGGTCTCTGGATCGGTCTTCTTCCGAAGATCCGGCTTGCAAACCTTAATGAACCGGTCTATGAATACCGGATCAATCACGGCTCCAAGGCCGAAGGAAAAGCGAAGAAGGATCCGGAAGCATTCGTTGCCGAAAAAAAGAGGATCCTCCGGAAGGCCTGGGCCGAATCGGGATTCCTGACGGATGAAAATGACATTGATGTCATTTACGGATATATCCATGAAAGCAGAAGGATCCTTTCGATAAAAGACTTTATTCAGTATCACCGGACCTTCGGAAGACTCCGGAAACAGGCAGAAGCCATAAAGACCGGATCTCCCGGCCGAAGGGCTGAAAGAATACTTTCCTGCGTACTCTTTTATTACAAAAGGCTGCATCATCAGGCTTATCATTTATACTGGATAGCTGACAAACTGTTTCATTTCAAAAACCCTTAGAAAACGATGATCCTCTCTCTGACATTACTGGTATTGCTTGCCTATATCAGAAAGAAAGATATATACCGGAGCATCATTTTTGCGGTGACTCTGTGGTCTGTGTTGCTGTATATCGTCACGGAGCTTTTATCTCTCGTACATCAGGTACGAAGGGCGACGATTCTGATGTACTGGCTTGCTCTGATCGCAGTTACGGCTTTTCTTGTTTTCAAATATCATGGGACGGAATGTAAGGAAATCTTTTTCGGTATCGGAAAGCTTATCGCGGAGAATAAAGCGGTCTTCTGGGTAAGCCTGCTCTTTGCGCTTTCCATGCTTGTACTCGCAGTCCGTACAGTCCCATTTAACATTGATTCGATGGAGCATTATCTTGCCAGGGTGTATCACTGGGATGACAATCGCTCAATCGGCCATTACGCGACCCATGTGATCAGACAGGTTGCGGATCCGGTATTTCCGCAGATCATAGTACTGCACGGTTATATTCTGACCGGCCGGAGCGATCTTTTCGTTAACTGTCCGCAATGCCTGGCATATCTGCTGAACGGAGTGATCGTTTTCGGCATAATGAAGGAGCTGCAGATCCGGAAAGAATGGTGCCTTACGGGATGCATCCTGTTTTTTGCTTCTCCGATCGTTTTTGCCGAGGCGCTGACGACACAAACGGATCATATTGCCGCTTTTTGGACGGCTGCGTTTGCCTATCTGATCCTGCCGCTGCTTCATGATGAAAAGAGTCTGGATTTTGACGGGAAGAACCGGGGCAGGATCGTGCTGATGGCTTTGATCGTGGGGATGGGCTATATTACGAAGCCGAATACATGTATCCTGATGCTGGTATTTCTTACAGGGCTTCTGATCCTGTGCATCAAAAGAAAAGAAAGGATCCGGGATATGCTTCTTTTTGCCGTGATAGCATCTGTCATTGTGATCCTGATCACAGCACCTGAAATGCTTCGAAACCTGGTAAGCTTTCGCGGACTTTCACATCCGGAGGTCGGGAAAAAACAGCTGATCGGAACGCTTCTGCCCAATTATGTGTTTATCAATTTTCTGAAAAACTTCACCTATAACCTTCCGAATTTCTGGACGGCCCAAAGCGGTGAGCATATAAAGAAAGTGGTATGTTTTCTGGCAGAAGTTCTCCACGTGAATATTGATGATCCCGCGATCGCGGAATGGGGACGGGCCTATATTGTTATGCCGGGGCGTTCACTCGGTTGTGATATGGGAACCGCACCGGTTCCCTTCTGGCTGTTGACGATCTGTGCCTTTGCCTATCCGGTTCCGGCTGTTCGGAGAATGATGTCAAGTGTGGAAAAACGGTATTTTTCCTTATCTGTTCTTTCCATACTGGTTTTCTGCTGTGTACTCCGATGGGAGCCGTTTGTGGCCAGATATATGATCTGCTATATGGTTGTCTTTATTCCGGCGATCATATTGTTTCTGTCACGGCTTTCATACCGCCGGACAGCGTACGCAGCCGGAGCTGTGAGCCTTTTCCTTAGTCTTGCGCTTCTGTATGATCTTTATGGTGTGGCAATTGATCGCGCGTTTACGAAGACCAGGCCTGAGGGGTATTTTGTAGAAGAGGAGATGATGGCGGATTATCTGAAAGCCGCGGAATACCTGAACGCTTCCGGCGCGAAAAAGATCGGCCTTGTAAGCAGTGAGTACAGATATGATTATCCCCTGCCGGCGCTTCTTCGGGATTGTGAACGGATCGCGCATGTGAATGTTGAGAACGAAACGGCTAAATATGAAGACCCGGATTTTCGTCCGGATGCCGTTTTGTATATCGGGGATGAGGCAAAAAGGGAGATCGAATGTCACGGCGAAACCTACCGGAGGATCCCGCTTGATGACGCGGTGGATGTGGCGGTATATATAAGAGAATGAAGTATTTAAGAAGAGAACAACCGAAAACAGTATCCGTCAGCGGGGGAGTGGTCCTGCCGCTTGTTCCCTCCGAAAGCGGGGTTCCGCTCTTCGGAATCGGAGGTGTGCTGGACCGGGACGGAAACTACGTTCCGGAGTCCGCGCAGACCGGGAAGGGGGATACGGCAGACCGTTTCAGCGGAAGCTATCCTTTTGACGGATCGAAAGTGATCGAAAGTGATGAAGAGGTCATCTATATCGGCGCTTTCGTGGAGCACTGGGGGCATTTTCTTCTGGATGTGGCAAACCGCCTCTGGATCTTCGCCGGGGAAGATGCGGACAAAGATAAGACCGGGGAACATGATTTGGGAGCCTCCGGCCGGGATGCCCGGAAGGTAATCTACTGCTCAAACGGAGAAAAGATCGACGGGGTGTTTCTTGACTTTTTTAAGGCTCTCGGTGTTTCACCGGACAGGCTTCTCAGGATCAGTGAGCCGACAAGGTTCCGGAAGATCTTGATCCCGGAGCAGTCCTATATGGCCTGCGATTATTATACGGAAGCCTATCGCCGTGTATTTGAGAAGGTAAAGAAGAATCTCGATTTCGACGGTCTGATCCCTTATGAGAAGATCTATCTTTCCCGTGCGCATTTTAAAAGAGCGAAGGAAAAGGAGATCGGGGGAGACCTGATCGAGGAAAACTTCAGGGCAAACGGCTTCCAAAGCCTGTATATGGAAGAACTCAGCTTCCGCGAACAGGTCTTTTATCTTAACCGGGCAAAGCAGATCGCGGCCTTTAACGGGACGCCCTGTCACAATATCGTATTCGCGGGTCCGGAGACGGAATTCATAGTTCTTGATAAAACAAGCCTTCCGAATACCCACCAGAAGATCCTCGAAGAGATGACCGGCTGCAGGGTCAGCTATATCAATGTTTACAGGGAACCTTTCCGGCACTTTCCCATGTCCTACGGAGAGGGACCGTTCTTTCTGGACGCGGTCTTTCTTGGACCGTGGTTCCGGAACAGGGGAATGCGGTTCCGGGCGCCATCGAAGGGACGAAGATTCCGGGATTTTCTGAAATACACTTCCCGGTGTATCACGATGAAGGGAAGGAAATCGGCTTCGGCTTTTTATGCGAAAACCTACCGGCGGATCAGCCGGATCGAATGGATCATAAAGCCGCTCCGGGCGATCAGGGAGCGCATAGCGGGCAAAAGTTGAAATAAGAGGGCGCTTACGATAGGATAGACAGGAGATCCGAAAAGCAGTTAGGAGCAGCGATGAAAAGCCTTACCTATATGAAACCAATGGTCAGCGAATGCTGGAAACATAAGGATGACGAAGAGTTCCGGAAGATGGTATCGGAAGGATTCAATAACCCCCGTTATCTAAAAGTGGAGCGGCGGGGCGATGCGTATTTCGGAAAAACGGTCTATGAGATCGGAGCCTTCGGAAATGCCGTGGGATTCTTCGCGGAGTTCCTCTTTACCCTGATAAAGCTTTATTTCGCGGAGGAAAAGGGCTTCGTTCCGTATGTGAACTGGCAGGAAGGCTTCCTTTATCTGGATCCGGAAGTAAAGGAAAAGAACGGATTCCGCTACTATTTCGATCCTGTTTCCGAAGTGACGGATGCTTCGGAGGCCGCCAACGTCGTAAGGGCGCGGAACATCCATATCAGCGAGATGCAAAACGAGCGGCTCCATACCTACGGATATTCGGTAACGCAGGAATATCTGGAGGCGCTGACAAAGATGACGAAAAAGTACATCCGTTATAATGAGGATACGAAAGCATACCTCGAAACGGGATACGCAGAGCTCATCGGGGACAAAAAGACCCTGGCCGTGCATTTCCGGGGGACGGATTATCGCAGGCAGTATAATAATCATCCGGTGTTCATCACCATTGAAAAGGAGATCGAAAAGGCCCGGGAGGTCTTTGACCGGGGAGGATATGAACTCCTGTTTCTCGCGACTGATGAAGAGGGGGCACTTTCGGCCTTCGAAAAGGAATTCGGGGAGAAACTCGTATACTTTAAAGATGTCTATCGCGCGAAGGACGGGGATGAATCGGTAGCCTACAGTCATTCGAACCGGACGGCACATCATTATTATCTGGGACTTGAGGTGCTCCGGGATGAGTATGTGCTGACCCGCGCAGACGGACTGATCTGCGGGACTTCAAACCTGACGCTTTCCGCAAGGATCATGCGGAAGGCATGGTATGAAAAGGATTACGAAGACCTCATCGTGCTTGACGAGGGCCTGAATCATAACGCGAAAAGCTTCGCGGACGCGACGCATTGACGGTTTTCAGAACATGTAGTACGATGTAGTATCACAAAAACTGCGAAAGGGGGTGACATCGTGAGTTTTTCGATCAGAATGACGGCTGAAGAGAGAAGTCTGGCGGACAGTTATGCAAAACTCCACAGTCTCACATTGGCTGAAGCCTTTAAGAGAGCCCTGTTTGAACGGATTGAGGACGAGTATGATGTGACAGTCGCTGATGAAGCATATCAGGACTATCTGGACAGTGGCTGTAAATCCACACCGGCAGAGGACTTCTGGAAAGAACTGGATGAACAAATATAAAGTTGAGATGTCGGAACGATTCAAAAGGGAATTCCGCGAGCTTGATAAATACACACAGAAGATGCTTCGATCCTGGATCAATGCCAATCTGGTGGATTGTGAAGATCCGCGCGCACGCGGGAAGGGACTGACTGCAAACAGATCCGGTCAATGGAGATACCGTATCGGCGACTACCGGATCATTTGCATGATTGATGATGGCAGACTTGTAATTCTGGCTCTGAACGTGGGCCACAGACGGGAAATGTATCATGATTCGGTATAGGATAAAAGAGTATATAAAGAACCGTAACTACCTGAGAACCATCCGGCAAAAGGGCGTGATCATCGGAAAGAATGCCCATATCCGCCGGGACTGCGTATTTGAGGGGAATAATTATATCGACGGTGAGGTGTTCGCCAGTTCCTTCGGCTACGGCAGTTATGTTCATAAATACAGTATGCTGGTCAACGTGAAGGTGGGCCGGTTCACTTCCATCGGAGAATTCGTGAACATGAAGCTCTATGACCATCCGGTACAGATGGTCTCGACTTCGCCCGCTTTTTACCGAAAGGACAGCACACTTCGAAGCTTTGTAAAGGAAAATACATTTGAGGATATGAAACTCGATGAGGACGGCTTTTCGATCCGGATCGGAAGCGATGTCTGGATCGGGAGCGGCGCATCGATCGTAAGCGGCGTGACGATCGGGGACGGCGCCGTGATCGCGGCGGGCGCGGTGGTAACGAAGGATGTGGAGCCGTATGAAATTGTGGGCGGTGTTCCCGCGAAAAGGATCCGCTACCGTTTTCCGGAGGAGATCCGGGAGGGGCTTGTCGCGAGCCGCTGGTGGGAGAAAGATCCCGAATGGCTTTCAAAGCATGGAGAGTATTTCAAAGATCCGGAGACCTTTCTTGGAAAACAGGGAGAAACAAAAAGATGATTTCAGTGGTCATTTCCGTATATAACAAATCCGAATGGATCGGGCGATGCCTGAGATCCATCTGCGCCCAGACTTACCGGGATCTGGAGATCATTCCCGTGGATGACGGATCCACCGATGATTCGGGCAGGATCTGTGATGATATGGCGAAAACTGATCCGAGGATCCGGGTGATCCATAAAAAGAACGGAGGAAATGCCAGTGCGCGGAATGCCGGACTCGATGCGGCAAAGGGAAGATATGTGACCTTTGTTGACGCGGACGATTACCTCGAACCGGAAATGTATGAGGAAATGCTGAAGGTTATGGAGGAAAGCGGCGCTTCCATCGTGAATTCCGGGATCATCGCGACGGATCTTGACGGTACGACAAAGACCGTAGTGGGCAGCAGGCCGGGACTTTATACGCCCGCGGAAGCGATGCAGGATTTCTTTTCCAGGGGCGGGAACATGACTCCGCCGGCCTGGACAAAGCTTTACCGGAGAGAGATCTTTCATGACCGGGTCCGCTTTGACGACCGGGTGATCCATGAAGATACCGAGGCCATGCCCCGGTTCATAGACGCGTCCGAAAGCATCTATGTGCTGGATAAGGCATTCTATCACTACATCAAGGATGTGAATTCCGTCAGCATGTCAAAGAAATTCAGTATGCGGGGCTACCGGATCCTGGCATCCTTCGGGGATTACCGGGAAATGTGCAGGGAGAAATACCCGGAGGTGCTTCCGACGCTTGCCTTCTATGAACTTACCACCACCAATGAGATGTACCGGAATCTGATGGGATGCGTGGACAGGGACGATTACAGAAAACAGCAGAAGGAGCTGCGCCGCGGAATGATCGGCTGCGCTCTGAAAGCCATATGTTATAAAAAAGTGCGGAATAAATACGGGGATCTGATCAAGAACTCGCTTTACCTCGGTCTTCGCGGACTGAGAGAAAAAAGCGAGGATATTTCCTGGAGGAATTAAAGTATTTACGATATCGGATATGACGTATCCGCAAACCATTGAAGGAACATCAGGATGTACCAGATCTGAGGGGCCCAGATGCCCGCATCCTGAAGCCTTCTCCATAACATTTCCACTGAGAAGGCATTCAGAATGCCCTCTTTTTTCAGTCTTGCGGGATCGATCAGACCTTCCGCCCATTCCCGCAGATTCTTATCTTCCCTGAGCCATTTATGGATCGGAACCGAGAAACCCGTTTTCGGACGATCCATCATCTCCTTCGGAACATAACGGTAAAGCACTTCCCGAAGGACCTTTTTCCCTTCTTTCCCATCACGGAGATATTCGATGGGGAGGGTCCAGGCAAATTCGACCACATCCCTGTCCAGCATGGGAATGCGCGTTTCAAGAGACACTGCCATTGCGGTCCGGTCCACCTTTACGAGAATATCATCCGGAAGATACTGACACATATCCATAAGCATAAGGTTGTGGAAGAATTCACCTGTGGCATCCGGCTCGTATTTCTGATAGAGCCGGCATTCCGGGATATGGGAAAGGGAGATTCTCGAAGAAGCAGGCTCCCGCCGGTGAAAACGGTTATAAACATCTTCCGGATCCTTTGCCGCATGATAAAGGCTAAGGTCGTACAGATACTCACGGCGCGAAAGAGGACTGTGCTGAATGAGAAAGCTCACGGGGCGCCTCAGAATGGCGGGATAGGTATTTACTCGGTTCCAGCGGGTCGATACAGTGTCATAAGTGGGAATATAGCCGCAGAAAAGTTCGTCACCGGCATCGCCGCTTAAAGACACGGTCACATGCTGTCTGGTCATCGCAGCCACAAGATAAGTCGGGATCTGGGAATAGTCGGCAAAGGGTTCCGCGAATATGGAAGAAAGCTTCGGGATCACAGCCTTCGCATCGTCCTCTCCGATATAGAGTTCCGTATGGGTGGTACCGAGATGCGAAGCGATGCTTTTCGCAAATTCCGCCTCATTGGTCTTTGCGTCATCCGTCCCTATGGTGAAGGTCCGTACGGAGCCTTCCGGCTTCAGGGCACACATCAGGGATACGATGGTCGCACTGTCGATCCCACCGGAAAGAAAGGCTCCAAGGGGAACATCGGAGATCAGCTGATCCTTTACGGATGCTTTAAGAAGTCTTTCAAGTTCGTCGGCAGCTTCCGTAAAGCTTCCGGAAAAGAGGTTTTTCTGACCCTTCACCGCCACATCCCGGATATCCCAATAGGAACGGATCTTTTCGATCTTACGATAGGGTGCGCGTATGGTAAGGATCTGCCCGGGAGGCAGCTTGAAGACATTCCGGTAAATCGTATGCGGAGCGGGAATGTAGCCGTAGGTGAAATAGGTATCGAGGACATCCCGGTTGAGTTCATCCTCAAATCCGTCAAGTGCCGCGATTGAGCCGAGATCGGAAGCCCAGACAAAGGCTCCTTTTATAAAGCCGTAGTACAGGGGCTTTTCCCCCGCCCTGTCCCTGGCAAGATACAGAATGTTTTCCTCTCTGTCAAAGACACAGATCCCGAACATACCCTTGCAGAGCGAAAGGGCTTTTTCCATTCCGAAGGCGCAGACGGCTTCCAGCAGGATCTCCGTATCGGAAGAGCCTTTGAAGTCTCTTTTCGAAATGTTTAATGCGGGTTCCGAGGTGAGTCTTTTAAGAAGATCGCGGTGATTATAGATTTCGCCGTTAAAGGTGATTACATAACGGCCGTTATGGCTAATCATCGGCTGAGCACCGTTTTCCGACAGATCCAGTATGGAAAGCCTGCGGAATCCCATAGCGACGGAAAAGTCATCCGAAAAAAAAGACCCCTCGTCATCGGGTCCCCTATGGACCATCCTGTCCTTCATCCGTTCGAGACTTTTCCGGAGGGTTTCCGGAGAGCCTTTCAGGTTCGCAAAACCGGCAATTCCGCACATGGCTACATTATAGAAAACTTTACTTTAAACTGCAACTAAGATATAATTTTCAAGATATGGAGCAGTTAAAAACAGTTATCCGGAAAACGCTGTTTATCATGAACCGGCCGCAGAAGATCCTGGGGCTTTTTGTGCTGATCCTGACCTTCATCGGATCGGGACTGGAGCTCCTTGGTGTTTCCGCGATCATACCGCTTGTAAACGTGATCCAGGACGCGGATACGGTGATGAAGAGCGACCTTGTGAAATCTCATTCTTTCCTTCAATCGCTTTCCTACCGGCAGATGGTACTCCTGATCACAGCCGGAGTGATCCTTCTTTATACGGTCAAAAACGCGTACTTCATCTTTCTTTCCTGGTTTCGGGTGAAGTTTTCCTGCAAGATCCAGCGGGAAATCTCCGTCAAGATGCTTGCTTCCTACCTGAGCCGCGGCTATCAGTATTTTCTCAATACGAATTACGGAGAATTCCACAGGGGCGTGAGCGGGGATACGACGCTGGTCTATTCCGTTCTTGTTTCTTCGTTTTCCCTGATCTCCGAAGGATTCACCCTGCTGATGATCGGTGCCTATCTTTTCTATAAGGACTGGATGCTGGCATTAGCCGTCTGCATTATGGCACTTATCTGCGTCGCCGTGATCTTCCTTGTATTTAAGAAAAAGATGTACCGCTACGGGCTTGAGGCCAGAAAACACAATATCGATATGGAGCATACTCTGGCACAGACCTTCCAGGGTGTGAAGGATCTGCTCCTCCGCAGAAAGCAGATCCACTTTGTTTCGGAATACGAACGGCACAGGATCGGCCTTCAGCGGATCGAAAGCAAACAGACCATGGCGGTGGAGAGCCCGGCGCATCTCATTGAGGGATTCTGCATCTTCGGAATGATGACGGCCATTGCGGCCAGAATCCTGATCTTCGGCTCCGATAGGGTATTTGTCGCCGTACTTGCGGCTTTCGCGGTGGGCGCGTTCCGGATCCTCCCCTCTCTCGGAAGGATCTCGGCTTCCATGAATACGCTGACGAACGCACTTCCGAGCATCAACGCGGTCTATGATCAGGTGAAGCAGGCGGATGCCTACGCGAAGAAGCATCCGGAGGCTGTGATCGTGAAGGAGGAGACCGGGGAGAAACAGGGGCTTATAAGCCACGGCGGGATCTATGCGAATATGGATAAGCAAAGAACCGGCGAAGACAGAACGGAGAAGTTTAAGGATAAGATCGAATTAAAAAATATCTCTTTCCGATACAGCGAGAATCTGGATCATGTTTTAAAGAATGTGGATCTGACCATACGGAAAGGGGAGTCCGTGGCATTTATCGGGACTTCCGGTGCCGGAAAAACAACTCTGGTGGATGTGCTTCTCGGACTGCTTGTACCGGAAGAGGGAGCGGTCTTTATGGATGGTGAAAAGATCACCGAGATCCCGGAGAAATGGGCGGATACCATCGGATATGTGCCGCAGAATGTCAGTCTTTTTGATGCGAGTATCAAGGTAAATGTGGCTTTCGGGGAACGGGAAGAGGATATCGACCTTGACCGCGTGATGGAAGCACTTGAGAGGGCGGAGCTTGCGGAATTCGTTAAAACGCTTCCGGAAGGGATCGAAACAACGGCAGGGGATAACGGGGTCCGGCTGTCCGGCGGCCAGAGACAGAGGATCGCGATCGCCCGTGCTCTTTATTACAGGCCGGAGATCCTGATCCTTGACGAGGCAACATCGGCTCTTGACAATGACACGGAATCCGCGATCATGTCCGCGATCGACACACTGCAGGGAGAGGTAACGCTGGTGATCGTTGCTCACCGCCTGACCACGGTAAGGAACTGTGACGTGATCTATGAAGTGGCGAATGGATCGATAAGAGTAAGGGATAAGGCCGAGGTGCTTGGCGGCCTTACATCGCGGTAGAGTATGGAACGGAAGATCATTTATCTTTTTTGCGGAATCCCTCTTGGAAAGGAAGACTGCTCTTACATTATGCTGCAGGAAGCGGTGGAAAAGATGGGCCTTAAGATCAGCTCCGGCAGCAGGCTCCTTGCCGATGCGAGGTTTTCCGGACTGCATTCTGCGATATGCGGAAAGCATCCCGCATTTGCCCGTTGTCTTGACCGGCTGTATCTGCCGAAACTGGATAAAAAGAAACCCTATGATGTCTTTACGAGCAACAATATTGCGCTCCTTAACAGAGGGTTGTTTCGGCGGCTGAAGGACCGGTATGACGTCCGGACCGTGCTGGTCACCCAGAACGTGTTCAATAACGAAAGATATCCGGAACTGCTTGGCCGGAACATCGAAGATCTGAAGGAGGAATTCGATCTTATAGTCACTACGGAGCGTGCGGATGCGGAACGGTTCGGCCTGCTCTTTATGCCGAACACATTTTACAATCCCCTTGGAAATGAAGTGCCGGAAGTTATTTACGATCTTTCCTTCGCCGGCGCGGATAAGGGCAGGGGGACCGGGGTCCGTAAGATCGCCGGGGAGGCGAAAAAGGCCGGGGTAAGCGCAGATATGCGGATCGTGGGAAACGGGCCAAAGAATGGTGCGGTGAAATATGTACCGCCCCTTCCATACACCGAGATCATTCGAAGGGATCTGGAAACGAACTGCATCCTTGAACTTTTGCAGCCGGGCCAGACTACGGCGACGCTTCGCTATCAGGAGGCGGTATGCCTGAACAAGAAGCTTCTCACAAACAATCCGTATGTGGAGCAGGAAGACTTCTATGATCCGCGCTTCATCCGGGTATTTCGGGACGAAAAGGATATTGACTGGGATTTTGTGAAGGAGAGGATTAAGGTCGATTACGGATACGACGGGAGATATTCCTCTCCGGAGTGGGTTCGGAAGATTCAGATGGAACTGGACCGGAGAAAAGATATATGAAGAGAGGGAAAAGATTATGTTCTGTCTGGTTGCAGCAGGGATCCTGATCCTGCTGATCCTGTGCTTATACTGCTTGAAATTGAAGCGCAGTACGGCTTTTCTGCGTGCGGAACTTGCAAGGAAGGACGTTGATTCGAAACAAACCGTTCAGATGCTTCAGGACTGGGTACGTATGAAACAAAGCGACGGGAATATCGCGCAGAGGCTGGTGGACGAGGGAATTCACAAGGTGGTGCTCTATGGGATGGAAGAGAACGGGCAGTTGCTTTTGAAAGAGCTTTCGCAAACTGCGAAGGCTTCCGGGAAAAGCAATCCGGCTGAAGGGACAGGCACTGATGAGAATTCGGTGCGTGTACTCTGTGCCGTGGATGTCCGCGCGGTCGGGATCCATGCGGATGTCGAAGTGCTGAAACCGGAAGATTTTGATCCGGAAAAAGCCGGTGTAGATGCGATCCTCGTGACCGAGCCTTCCCGTTTCGAAGAGGCGAAAAGAAGATATGCCGACCGGAGGACAGAAGTAGTATCACTTGAGGAGTTTATGGTATAATATTCTATTGGGGTTGGAGATGGATTAGGATTGCAGAAAATGGCAGGTTGATTCCGAAACAGAAATTCGTGATTTTGCATTTGATATGAATACAGAAAAAACAATCAGCATTTCCGTCGTTGTACCGGTATT
>JAILLW010000063.1 GCA_024692955.1 Lachnospiraceae bacterium
AGATCCACCTTCCGGATCTTCTCCTCGATAAATGTGATGATGTTTTCCGACGTATCCTTCACGCCGAACAGTACCAGTTCGTATTTCATGGTCTTCCTCCGGTTTCCGCCAAAGCCGTTTTACGTTCTCTCACTTTCCTCCAGGAGGGAAAGCAGTTTTTCAAGGTATTTATCCGAGCCGAGTT
The DNA here is from genome assembly GCA_024692955.1 of Lachnospiraceae bacterium. Classification (GTDB taxonomy): domain Bacteria; phylum Bacillota; class Clostridia; order Lachnospirales; family Lachnospiraceae; genus JAILLW01. The sequence continues at coordinate 185 of JAILLW010000063.1, forward strand.
CTCCCGCTCTTTCCCTCGCTCCTTCGGACAGCTGTTTGTATAGTTCCCTGTCCCGCATCAGCTTAAGGAGCGCATCGGCGATCATCTCTTCTTCCTTTTCGATCACGGAAGGATCAAAATTCTCGCCCTTTGTAACCGGAGGGCAGAGGATCCCGTAAGAAGCCGTATAGGGTTCCTTCAGATTCTTCGGGACCTCTTTCTTTTCACGTTCCGAAAGAAGAATCTCCCTCGGACCCGATTCACAGTCCACACTGACCGCCGGAAGACCAAGTGCCATGCCTTCCACCAGCGCGTTCGGGAAGCCCTCATTCTCCGAGGTCATAAGGAATGCGTCACAGCGTGTCAGGTATGCGAAGGGATTCTTCTGCATTCCGGCAAAAAATACCTGCTCCCGGATCCCGAGTTCTTCGGCCAGTTTTTCGTATTCGCACGGATCACCGTCGCCCAGGATAAGGAGTCTTGCTCTCTCTTCGCTTTTATGAAGCACGGAAAATGCCTTCAGCATATGCCAATACCCTTTTAACGGTGCCAGCCACCCGGAGGCCGCGATCACAAAGGGCTTTTCCTGTGCATCCCATGGAAGACCGGGATTTTCTTTGTCTGCCTGTTCCCGGATCCCCTTCAGATCGAAGGGATTGTATAAAGTGACACATCTGGCATAATTGTACCGTTCCCGCATCTCGTTCCGGATTGTCTCGGAACAGCTGATGATAAGGTCTGATCTTTTTATAAAGAGTCTGATCTGACGGGGGCTTTCCACATTCGTAAAGCTCCGGAGTCCCGCGATCACCCGTGTTCCCTTTGTTTTTGAAAGACAGTTCACATAGTTTGCCGTCGGGCCGAAGCTGTAAGCTGCAACAGGCATTTCCTTCAGCTTCAGTTTCTTAAGCGCAGCAGAGCGCCGGAATACGTTAAGGAGCTTTCCCGGCAGGCTTTTCCGGACTCCGAGGTTCAGATTGAGAAGACTCAGTCCCGTAACGTCATAGGCTATATCATGATCATCAAAGATCACGATCCGGACATCATAATAAGGGGCAAGCAGCCGGGCCGTCTGCACGCAGACCCGCTCGAAGCCTCCCTGATGGAGCATGGGGGAAATAAGAAACAGAACTTCCTTTTTCATTTCTCATTCCTTTCCGCGTTTGCAAAGAGAGAAAGAGAAGGCCCCAGGGACCAGGGGTAGGCTCCGTAGATCTGAGGATGTACCCCGATATCCAGGCACTCCGCGGAAGCGTTCATCACACGCCCGCCCCGGATCTGTTTTTTTAGTCCGTCGATGCCTCGCCCGATCCTCTCTTCCACTGCCGGATCCCTGCGCTCCAGGGCCCGCTCCGCGATGCAAACGGCATTCAGGATCATGGCCGTTGCCGAGGTATCCGCATGGGGCTTTTCTTTTTCATTTTCATATTTCGTAAGCTGCCAGCCGAAGAGTCCGTCCTCATACTGGTATTCCCATATCCGTCCGGTCAGTTCTTCATAATACTTCCGGAATCGCTCATATTCCGGTGAGTTTTTCCCGGAGTTCTCCAGTACGGAGGAAAGTCCCGAAAGCACCCAGCCGACGGCTCTTCCCCAGCCGGTGATCCCAAGCTTTTTCCCTGAGGATGTCACATATCCGTGGAAGGGGAGTCCGCTTTCTTCATCGATCCCGTACCTGAAGAAGTTATCGATCTGCGTACAGGCAAGTTCCCTCGCGCTCTTCATGGTATGAGGATCCCATTCGGCCCCGGCAGGATCCTCCTTTGCCATCTTTGCGTACCGGGTAAGGAACGGACATACCATCCCCAGCATATCCGAAAGTACATAGCCGTTTTTCTGCTTCGGCCGGTAAGGAAGGCTTCCTTCCTCGTCCCGCTCATGGTCGAGGAGATATTTCACCATCCGATGGGCGCCCCTTCGGTATCTCGTCTCGCCGGATTCCCCGTACAGCCATAAAAGCGCGGTGCCGGAGAGGGTATCCTCCAGAGACTGAAGCGGATGATCCTCTTCGATCCAGCGGTCATAGAACGCGGACAGCGCTTTTACTACGCCGTCTTTTTCCTCCGCGGAAAGCCGCTCCGCCATATCGGAAAGTCCGGCTGCCATGAGGCCGCAGGGCCAGTTCACCGGATCCCTCGTCTCATATTCCATGCCGAGGCTCTTTTTGATCCGGTTTTTCAGTTTCCATTCCAGATTCCGCTTCGGGTAGACCAACAGGTCTTTGCAGGCGGTCTCTGTCATTTCCCGGTAGATCTTCTCTGCCATATGCTTTAATCCAGATGGAATCTGTCAACGGTCTCTTTCAGTTTCCCGACTCTTTCCATCACATCTTCCATTTCCTTCGTCGTATCCTCGGAATCGGAATTCATGGACCGGATATTGTCATTCACCGATTCGATCACTTCCGTCAGCTCTTTCTGAGAATTGTTCAGATCATCCAGCAGACTGTTGATCGTCTGAACGGAGCCCGCCAGTCCTTCCGAACTGGTACCGAGGTCATTACTCGTCTCTGCGTAATAGGACGCATCCTTTTTATAATCACTCGCCAGCTGCGTCAGTACCTCATAATCCCGAATGACATCCATACTTACGAACTCAAGCACGCTCGTGCTTTCGTCGGCCAGTTTCTTAACACTCTCCGTTACGCGCTGCGTCAGATCGTTGACCTTTTCGATCTCACTGCTCGTATTCGAGGAAAGGTTGTTGATCTCATCCGCCACAACGGCAAAGCCTCTTCCGGCCTCACCCGCTCTGGCCGCTTCGATCGAAGCATTCAGCGCAAGCAGGTTCGTCTGATTGGCGATACTCATGATCGTCTTGGATACTTCCACGATCTCTTCGATGATCTTCGTTTCCGCGATCGCCTCCTCCAGATTCTTTTTGCTGGTATCCACGATCTCCACCGCATGATCCCGGTTGGCCAGGATCTCGGGTATCGTCTTTTCAAGTCCGCCTATGATCTCTCCGGCCTTCCCCTTCATCTCACGGGTCTCCGTGGCCAGAGATTCCACTTCGGCAGACACATTCTCGCTTAACGTAAAGATGCTGTTGATGCTTTCGGACTGGCTCATCGTGGAACTGCTCGTCTGTTCAATGGCGGTACGGATGTTGCCGATGCTGTTGTTCATCGAAAGTACCCGGTCGCGCGCGCTCGTAATGCTGCTGCTGATATTCTCGGACTGATCTGCCGTTTCCTGGATCGTGCCGAGGAATCTGGTCTCCAGTTCATCCAGCAGATATCCGATCTCTTCGCGTTCCGATCCGACGAGTTTTACATTCTCCCGACCGATGACCTTGTCCTTGACGAACAGGCGGAGTCTTCCGAGCTGTCCGAGCTGTTTGTTGATCAGCATATAGAGCAGGAAAATACAGATCGCGGTCACCGCAGCACCGACCAGAACGTTTGTGAGCACCGTCATGAACACAATGTATGAGATCACGGAATAGTTTTCGGATACCCCGAGTTTCCAGCCGGTGGACTCGATATCGGAGATCGCCATCAGCCTGGTCTCTCCGTCATAATCCCGAACCTTCTGGATCGCGCTGTCGGAAAGATTTACTTTCACCTGATCCGTGAGGATCGTGCTGCCGTTTTCCGTCGGCAGAAAATCCGCATTCGGGTGGGTAACCACAGTTCCGTCTCCTGCCAGAAGGAAGCTCTGTGTATTCTCATCCGCGCTGATCGAATTGACCGTGGAAACGAGCTCATCCAGCGAAATATCCGCAAGCACGGCACAGGTATGTCCTTCACAGACATAAGGGCAGGTGGCCGAAACGATCATGGATCCCGTGGCAAAATCCTGATAGGGATCCGTATAGACAAGATGACCGGCCGATTGTGCATCGATCCACCATCCTCTGGTCGTAGGGTCAAGATCCAGCACGGAATGATCCGCCGGATAAACGCCTCCGGCATAATCGTAGCAGACATAATACATAAGTGCCGTCGGGTTCTGCGCCAGGCAGTCCGCCAGATAATCTTCGATCGCCGCCGTATCTTCATAATCCATGTTCACGAGCGAAGCTTTCATAACCTCTACCATGGCTCCCTGGCGGTCCAGCCAGTCATTCAGGATCTTCGCATTATTCTGCGACTCCATGGAAAGAGTCGTCTCGGACGAGGATGTCATGTTCGAAGCCGCCTGAACGGTGTTGATGATAATCAGGATCCCCACAGCGACCACCATGAAAGCGATCACGGATGCGACGATCCGATCCTTGATATGCCATAAAAAACCTGCACTTTTTTTCTTTGTGTCCGTACTCATTTTAACTGCCTCCTGACCTTAATATGATATAGTCGAACAAAATCAATTTTATCCGTATCATTGTGCTTTTTCAAGAAGGAAAAACCGCTTTCGCAGTGCTGCTTCCGCCCTGAAGAAAACTCTCTTTCCCGGAAAGATAAAACCGGATAAGGCGCTCTGCCTGATAAGCAACGTCAAAACCGGCCTCTTTCATTTTTTCACAGGCATCCTCGGTAATCGCCGATTCCTCACGAAGCGAAAGCGCCTCTTTTGCGGCTTCCGATGCCGCCTTCGCCCAAGTCTCCGGATCCTCCTTGATGCTCATGATCTTTACAAGATCCGTCCCGATCACATCCTTCGTGATCGTATCCGACTGGATCGTAAGAAGAGAGTTTGCCTGTGCCTCAACGACCGTTCCCGGCATTCCTTCATAGCGGGAAGGATAAAGAAAAAGATCCATAGCCTGATAATAATCCGCCACATTCTTTTTGCTGCCGGCGAAGATCACCTGATCCCGGATCCCGAAAGAATCGGCCAGGTTTTCCATCTCCGGAAGAAGCGGACCGTCTCCGACGAGAAGGAGAACGGGTACCCTGCCGGTGCCGCCGAAGCCCTCTTTATCACTGAACTCCCGGATCCTCGCGAATACGGATAGCAGATATTCATGGTTTTTCGCGTAATGAAACCGTCCTACATGCCCGATCACGAAGCGGTCTTCGATCCCGAGTTCCTTTCGCATCTTATCCCGGACCTTTTGATCGAAACGGAACGCGTCGCATTCGATTGCATTCGGGAAGAAGACCGTCCTTCCGTTTTCGTACGCATCCTGTCCGAAGACCGAGATCGCGGCTTCCGTTGAGCAGGCAAAGGCATGATCCGTTTTTGAGATCAGATCCTTTCGAAGATATCCGGTCAGCATTCCTTTCAGCCCTTTATCGACTCCGGCGCTCCTCGCATGCGCGATCGTGATGGGGATGCCCGCCTTTTTTGCGATCGGAAGATAGATCCCCGCCGTGCTCGTCATATGACCGTGAACAGCGGCGAACTCCCCGTGTTCCCGGAAAAAGGCCTTCCATGCTTTCCGGTAGGAAAGGTCGTTCAGGATGCGGTAGCGCGGAACCCGAAAGATCCTGCCGCCCATATCCCGGATCTCATCCTCGAAATATCCTTTTCTCTCCGTATGTACCATAAAGTCAAAACAGATCTTTTCCCTGTCCATATGGCGGAAAAGATCCATTACCCGGCTCTCGGCGCCTCCGAGATCCACATTTCCGTGTACATGAAGAATCCGAATCGGTTCTGTCATCCCTTTATCCGTAAACCCGTATCCTTTCTTTCTCCTTCTCCGGTCAGGATCCGGAGCGCATCCTTTTTACGAAAAAGTGCTTGATCTTCGCCTGAAGGTATTCCCGTATCCTTCCGAAGCATCCCCGGTCCTTCGCCTCCGCATCAAGGTATTCCCCGTAGGAGATGAATTCGAAAGGGGAAGCTGCGGGGTCATTTTCCGTCCCCTTTTTCGCGGCCTTTTCAAAAAGCTCCTCATAGCGCGTAAAGTCCCGCTCCTCCATCGTATTGGTATGGACCACAAAGGTCGTGAAACCCTCTTTTTTTTCAAGAGACGTACTCTTCCGAAAGGAGATCGGATAAAAGATCAGGCCGCTCATACGATAGGGCCGGGATCCGAACCCGTCCGTAACCTTCGTAAAGCCCGCTTCGCGAAGCGCTTTCAGTGTATTTTTGTCATAGGAGTGGGCGGGCGCCATGAAAAGATCCGTATCGATTCCCTTTTCGGAGAGGATCCTGCGCCCTTTCTGAAGTGTAAGCCGCTGTGTTTCATACGGAACTCCTGCAAACTCCGAAAAATCGTTAAGCGGGAAGATCCCGCCCTTTTTTGTTACATATCTGTGGTAGCAGCCGTGCATCGCGACGCTCCAGCCATTATCCCGGAGCGACCGTACATACTGAAAAAAATCCGCGGGAGCCCCGTCGGAAGATCCCGCAACGGTATCATCCCGGTTCTCGGGGATCACGCCGATAAGAGGCCGGATCCCGTACCGGTCAAGCAGTTCCCGAAACCGGTGGAACTTCGGCCAGTCCATCTCCGGGGTGATGTCATCCAGCCTGATCGCGATCTTCATTTACAGTCTCCAGTAAATAAACTCGTCCGTTTCATATTCTTTCCGGTCGAACATTCCCTTAAGATCCATAAAGACCTTCTTTGAATGCTTCGGATCGAAGAAGCCGGAAATATCGGCCTTCGTAAGCTTTTCAAACTGTGTATGGGAAACCGCGACAATGACGGCATCCATATCCTTCACGCTCTCCATCCGGTCAAACTCCACTCCGTAGAGGCGCTTCGCCTCCGCCGCGTCGGCCGCCGGATCCACCACCATAGGCCGGATCCCATATTCACCGAGTTCCCGGTAGATATCGATCACCTTGGTATTTCTGGTATCGGGGCAGTTCTCCTTAAAGGTAAAGCCAAGGATGGCGACCTTCGCCTTTTTCACAGGGATATCCGCCCGGATCAGATTCTTCACCAGCGATTCCGCCACGTATTTTCCCATATCATCATTGATCCGTCGTCCGGACAGGATGATCTGGCTGTGATAGCCCAGTTCCTCCGCCTTGTAGGTCAGGTAATAGGGATCCACGCCGATGCAGTGTCCGCCCACAAGACCCGGCCTGAAGGGCAGGAAGTTCCATTTCGTTCCCGCGGCTTCCAGCACCGCTTTCGTATCGATCCCCATCCTGTGGAAAATCATGGAAAGCTCGTTCATAAACGCGATATTGATATCCCTCTGGGAATTCTCGATCACCTTGGCGGCCTCCGCAACCTTAATGCTGTCGGCACGGTAAACGCCGGCTTCCACTACCAGTTCATAGACCTTCGCCACTGTCTCGAGGGTCTCCTCATCCATACCGGATACGATTTTTGTAATGGTCTCAAGCCTGTGCACCTTGTCCCCGGGATTGATCCGCTCCGGTGAATAGCCGACCTTAAAGTCGACCCCGCATTTCAGACCGGATTCCTTTTCCATGATCGGAACGCAGATGTCCTCCGTTACTCCGGGATATACCGTGGATTCAAAGACCACGATGGCGCCCTTCGTCAGGTTCTGTCCGAGGATCCGGCTCGCTCCCTCCACCGGGGTAAGATCCGGCGTGTGATCGTCATTTACCGGAGTCGGAACCGCCACAATATGGAATTTCGCTTCCTTCAGCTTCGAAGGATCCGCTGTAAATTCCACCTTCGTATTTTTGATCGCTTCGTTTCCGACTTCGTTGGTAGGGTCGATCCCGCTCTTATAAAGCCCGATCTTCTCTTCATTGAGATCAAAACCGACGACTTTGATCTTTCTCGCGAATGCTACCGCGATGGGCATGCCTACATAGCCGAGCCCCACCAGTGAAAGCTTTTCTTTTCCTTCCAGAATATCTTCATACAGACCCATGTGTGTTCCTCCGTTATATACCGCGGCCTTCACCGCATATTATGCATACGCATCATTCCTATCATTGTAACACAGGCGGAGACGTTTTTCCACGATAAAGCCGGGAAGAAACTTCCCGTTCAACGTAGGGATTGAATGCATAATCGGCACTGGCGAGCAGTTCCTCTGCTTCATCGAGACTCAGTTTCATTCCGATGCAGATCGCGTAGATCGTCTTTTTATTCGGCCGCTTGGTATCTCCGTTCAAAATCTTTGATCCGGCATGGTTACTTCAACAGGTTTCTTACAGATCGTTTTTCTTCCGTCGATCAGACGCTTCATTATACACTTGATCGTCGGATCTGGCTGAAATAACGACAGTTTTCATGATAGAATCTGTTCGAATGAATTTGTAGACAACACGAATTCCAATATTAACGAATTTGATTTTGATAAGACCCGTAAGATCATTACTGTTTTTGTTTCCGAGAGGCTTGCCATATTCGCCTTCCGAAACGGGAAGCGGATTCTGGCGTACCTTGTTTATGCCCTTCAACACTTGAGGCCGGACAGATCCATCGAGTTTTTTAAGATCATCCAGCGCTTCCGGAAGAAATTCCAATTCCCAATTCATTCGATGACCGGCTCCTTAGCTGAATCTATTTCCTCATTTGTTATACCCAGGCCCTGCATCACTTCACTCATGGAAATACCGGGATTTCCTTCATTAGCTTCAAGCCTTCTTTGTGCCTCAATCAATAAAACGTAGTTTTCCTCAATCTCAGAAAGCCGCTCAAACTCCTCCGGCGAAATAATAACTGCTGAGGCCTGATTGTTTTTCAGCACAATAAGATGTCGTTCTGTCCTGAGCCGATCAAAAATCCTGGATGCCTGTCCCCTGTTGAACTGTGTGATCGATACGAGACTGTTTAAAGTGTTTGTTATTGTCGACATTACGCTTCCCTCCGTCTATAGTATATATCAATATCGAGAAATTGTACATACTATATATCGATATATTTGTCGATCAAGCAATCCTCCAGACATGGGGAACAGCCCAAGCATTCGGCAGACGCATTCTCGTTGATATGCAAACATCCTCTATGCTAAAATGATCCCACGATCCGTTCCGAGAGGAGTGCTTCTTTATGTTGCATTACCCACGACACTTTTTTCATTTGCGTAGGCTATGCGGTGTTATCGTGAGGTAGCGGATCGTATTTAATTGTCTGCCGAATCTTCCGACGATACGGCAGCTTCATATTCCTCCGGACTGATGATCCCGATATCGACATTCGTAAGACGGCCGATCAATTCGTCCGCCCGCCCGCGGAACATTCCCTGCTTTAAGTATCCGATCGATACGGTGAGATCTGACTTAACCACTGGGGCACCTTCTCCCGTATCTCCGTCCATGCCGCTGTTTATATCGACGCATACGACATATGCCTCTTCGCAGGCATTGATCTTTTTGATCGCCGCCCGGATCATGCCGCGCGGTTCGCCTTTGAAGCCTGTTCCGAGCAGGCAATCGATCAGGATGTCATACTCCGAAAGATCGGTTTCTTCGGAAAAAGCCTCAATGCGCACCCCAATCTTCTCCGCTTCCGCCAGATAATATGCCCCGTCTTCCGAGCACTTTTCACCGGTCCGGTATACGACCGGGTCATGTCCGGCACGCTTAAGGATCCCGGCGAGGGCATACCCGTCTCCGGCGTTGTTACCGCTTCCGCAGAGTATGGCGGTTCGAGGTCCGATCCATTCCTCGGCCGGCCCTTTTTCTGTAACTAAAGCATCGTATACGCCCTGCGCGGCACGGCGCATGAGCTCCCGGCTCGAAGTCAGGTGCTCGATCGTATAGGCGTCCAACCGGCGCATTTCCTCAACGGATACGGTGATCATAGGATCGACTCCTAATCCCTGAACATATCCGGCCTGTTAATACCGGGCGCGAGATCCTCATATTTGATCTGAATATCATGGTCGACGCCGCCGATGATGTGCCGCCAGCCGATCCGGTTGTCCGTGCTGCACATAAACTGATCTTCGCCTATCAGATTTGTGTCTGTGTATGTATACTGGCTCGGAGCCCAGGGATGAAAGATACTTTTCATGTTGTCAGGATTTTCCTCGTCCACTTCCCAGGTGCCGAGCACATACTCCTGATAATTATACTTTCCGTCCTCACCGTGCAGATGTCCGAGCACATAACGTCTGGCCCTTTGCGGAATTTTCTCCCATATCGTATCATTGGGGAACGGTACATAATAGGTTTTCCGGTAATACATGCCAATATAATTGAGTTCCGAGAACAGGTAGCCCTTCTGTGAAGGATCCCAGGGAATATACTGATCCACATGCAGATTTCTCTCTTTTCCTCCGTTTCCGTTGGCAAAGGCAACCCACTGTCTGTCCCAGAGCATCTCCTCGGTTCCGTTCGCTGTGGCCATATTGCCCACATACCGGAACTCCCTGATGATGTCGCCGTCACGGTTGTAGATCAGCTGACGGATCGCCTCCCAGCAGTCCGGTCCGTACTGCAGGTCAAACGCCGTTTCCGAGTTTTCAAATTCGTCGGAATATTGACGTTTTCGCGCTTCATAGGTCTCCTGATTCCACTGACAGAGGGCATCCTTATAAATGAGCCGGCTGTCATCCGTATAGGCTGTTCCGCTTTCATCCTCCTGATAATAGACCAGGATATGCATAAACGGTACCTTCGGCGGGCCTCCGAGCGCTTCATCGGCATAGGACATTTCATCGGAATCCTCCGCGGCTTCGCCGGGATCACTTCCATACGCCGGTACCGCTCCGTCAGGGCCCGCCCCGGTGTTCGGAAGCGTAAAGTTGCTGCCGAATTCTGCCTCGGCGTGAAGGAGCACCGTCATGTTCGCGGGATCATAATCATCGCTTTTCGATGCTTCCTCCGCTGCTCTGTCGTCCATTGCCCAGTGTTTCTCATACAAAAGTCCCGTATATCCCTTCCCGGGCGTCGCATAATACCGCTCAAAGGTCTTGACGCCATAGGTATAATTCTCATAGAGTCCGATATAGTTTCCGTTGGAATCCATCGTGCAGCGGGTCGCATCCCAGCTGCGGTAGAATGACCGTCGGGCCGCCTCGCTCGAGTTCGGATCCGGACAGCCGATCCACTGCGTGGTATAGCCCATCATCCGGTTATAGTCCTCAGCGGCTTCGGTTTCAAATTCATCCTGAAGGCCCGAAAGCGCATCTCCCGCGATCCCGTTGATCGTCTCATCCGAATTGTCCGTCGTGCTGAGGAAGGCATTAAGTACCGCATTCCAGGTGTTATAGGTGCCGACGGTATCGATCTCCAGTGCCGTCGCGGCATACTCAGTAAGAGGGGCCACCGCATCTCTCCAGTATTCCTGCATGCTTGCATAGGAATAGACCGTCAGATTCGCCGAAGCCTCTCCGGGCTGACCTGCAGGAGACGAAAGGTCCCAGGATCCGGTAAAGAAAGTCCCTCCGTTTTCGGACGGCGTATCAAGGACACCGGTAAAAGAATCCGCCAAAATGACAACCCTGTCAGTCAGTATGCTGTCTTCGTCCGGCTCTTTATCCGCCCTTACGACGCTTCCTTCCGTCATCTTCCCGTTGTCAGGGGCGAGTATGACGGCCGAAGACTGTTCATCCGCCACGAGAGCGAGGTCCGCGCCGCCCGGATATACCCCGAAGCAGCCATCCGTAAGTACATGCGCGCCGCCGAGGATCCGGATCTTTGACGCAGCCTCCCCGATATCGGCGATGGCGTTTAAGAGTCCCGTCGCATCCGCATCTTCATATTCTTTTTTGAAGGCGAATCCGGTCTCGATCTGAACCGCCGCGTTTTCGGCCGCCACTGCCACATCGCCTGCCTGTAGCGCGAAATGCCGGATCGTCCCCGCATCCGCTCCTTCATCTTCATCTTCCGCCAGATAATAGAGCACGGCCGCTGCGGTCTTAAGCCTTCCGTAAGCCGTCCGCATGGCTGTCAGGCGGTTTGCCGCCTCATCTCGCACTTCTTCGCTGTAGGCGATCGCGTCATAGCGCGTCATCTCTTCCGTGACGCTCTCCATTACGGTCTGCGTTGTAGTGTCGTCATCGCCTTCCGTCTGCGTGGTCACGGGTTTTTCATAGGTGACGGAGATCGTGTCCACAGTCAGATCGTTCAGATTATCAAGCGTATCCCCGGCGAGGATGAGATCTTTGACCACCGCCCTTAATACGGCAGCCGTATGCTCCGCGCCGGCTGAGGGTATGATTTCGGTAGACTCCCGGGAAGTGATGTCGTTCGTATCCGGCACCATGGACAGATTCTTCACGTCGCAGACCGGCGCGAGGGTTTCCTGATCCACCGCGATCACCCGGAATGTTTTCGCCGGGTTTTGGAAGGAAAATGCCACCTGCCCGGAGCCTTCTTTCGTCGCGAAAGCCCGTTCGAGGAAAGCTCCTTCCGAGAAGGATTCCGCGATAAGTCCCGTCTTGGCATTGCCTTCCCTGCTTAAGCTCACGGTAAGCGTATAACTCTCATCATCGTTTTTCGCGAAAAAGTTTCCGGTCGCGGTTACGGAAACCGCCTCCTCGGCGTAGGCCAAAAAGCCTGTTTCCGGACTTAAGGAAACCACTGTCATCGCGAGTGCGAAGAGGGCCGCTTCAAGTTTTCTGATCATTGTCGTCATTTTCTTCTTCATCTTAGCGTTCCTCCTCTCTTATTTCGTTACGGTGACATAGACGGTTTCTTTGAGTTTCTTTCCGCAGCTCACCGTGATCTTTGCGTATTTGCCCTTTGTGGGTTTCGTCAGTTTCGTGGCGTAGATCAGGCCGTTTTTCACCGTGACTCCGCCGGAGCCCGTGATCTTCACCTTGCCAATATCCGTGGTATTATCCGGATCCACGAGCGCCTCAATGGTCCCGCAGCTTCCGAGTCTCATGGTCAATACCTTTTTATTTTCCTCCGACACCCCGATCTGAAGCGTTCCGCTTTCTGCCGCGATGGCCGTGGCGGGTCTCGTCACCGTCACCTTGCAGCGCTGCACATTGGGCGATACGCTGTTTTTGTTTCGGGTCTTTATGATGATGTAGGCCGTACCGGGATTATTCACCTGAAGTGTCACCACCGCTTTTCCCTTCTTGCCCTTTTTGTCCGTCTGCGTGATATCCGTCAGGTTCTTTACGCTTACAATATCCGGATTCGTCGATTCGCAATAATCGATGACATAGTTTTCCGCCACCGAATCCTTCTTTTTCTTTGATGTGATATTGACCGTCAGATTCTTAGTGCCGGGAGATTTCACCGACAGACTCTTCTTTCCGAGGGAAAGCGAGTGCGATTTATCCCGCTTATTTGTCGTCCCCTCCGGGATGATGGGCTGAAGCTCTACCATCACCATGGAGGTAAGATTCTCCGTTTTGTATTTCCCGGTCACGGGATCAAGGACCGTCCTTTTTACCGTCGCGGATACCAGGATCGGAGTATGATTCGGCTCGGTCGTGGACTTGCCCGTAATGACGCCGTTCTTGATCGTCAGGAATTTTGTGTTTTTCGAATAGACAAGGTTTCCTTTCGTGTCCTTCTTCGTGGGCCAGGACACCACTTTCCAGGTCACCTTTTTCGCATCCGTGCTGTCATAAGGCTGCAGAACGGCTTTGAGATTGATCTTCTCGCCTGTTTTGATATGGATCGTGTCATCCTTCGTCCGCCATTCCGGGTGATAATACTCCTGCCCGAAGACATTCGCCCGCGCGTATCCCTCCTCGTCCAGGATCGAGAGTGTCTCGGTCGGGGCGATCACGGTCACCTTGCAGGTCGCTTTTTTATTCCCGCAGTAAGCGGTCACGGTCGTATTCCCGATATCGTTCGCAAAGAAGGTCCCGTCCTTTGCGACCGTCACGATGTCCTTGTTGGCGGTAAGGTATGTGATCCCGGGAAGCGTTTCCTTCGCCACGCCCTTCGGCGCAGTCGCGGCCGCGGGATTAAGGCCCGTGCTCCCCTTGATGATCGTAAGAGAGGTCTTCGGGAATTTGACCGCCTTCACCTTCGTAGTGCGGTCCGTCTCCTCCGGCAGGATCTCGGGGCTGTCGGTATCGCCCTCTTCCCGCGGAAGACGCCGCTCCGTAAACTTCACGGTAACATCCGAATCTCCCATGGTAAAGGTGGCCGAAGCGCTCGCCGGATCGTTTAACACCGCGCCTTCGATGGTCCAGCCGAGGAATTCATAACCGTCTGCCTGCTCGCATGTGGAACTACGATCCCAGCTGATCAGGATCTCCTGTCCCGCTTTTGCGGAATTGGGAAGGATATCAGGGTTGCTCCCCGAGGATACGATATAGGCGTGCGCGCCGCTCTGCACCCGGATCCTGTGCGCAATCTCATCACGCGGCTTCGGCTGTTCGGGTCCGCTGATCCGGACCGTGAGCTCCGGAGCCGGAAATGTGTCAAGCCACGCCTGATAAGCCTTTCCGTTCGGCGCCGTCTGATCCGCGCTGACCGTGGCGGTGACGGACAGATCTTCCGTCTCTCCGATCGTGAACCCGATAAAGCCTTCCGGCATGTTCCAGGTGAGGTTCACCTTTACGACGGCCGTCTCACAGCCTGTGGGCTTGAATTTCAGATATGCGCTGTCGGGAAGAAAGCTTGCGATCTCCTCCCAGGTTTTGTCTCCGCTCAGCTTATATTGCTTCTTAAAAGCCATCGTCAGCTGCTCATTCGCGAAATAGTCATCGACATATTCGAGTACCCACACTGCCTCGTCCGTGGTCAGGTATCCCGCCACATAACAGGAATCCGCGTTTCCGTCCCCGATATAAACGGTCGCCTGATCGATCCCTTCCGCCGGGATCTCAAAGGACACCGAGGTTCCCTCCGCCTTTTTCTGATCGACATAGAGCAGTCCCTCTTCGAGGTCCTCCCACGAAAGGGCCGCATTCTGAGCGGCGATCCCCTCCGTCACATAGAGCACATAGTTGCCGCCGGCCTCCGCGCCCGTGAAGGTATAGTCGTAAACACCGCTTTCCGGCTTTACGACCGACATTTCATCCGGCTCATCCGCCAGCACCCTTCCCGAAAAAAGGAACAGGAAAAACACAGCCAAAAGGAGCCCTGCCGGGAGGTGGCTGATCCACTTTTGCCTCTTAAATACACTCATATGATGTACCTCGTTTGCTTTTGAAAATCGCGGGTTGATATCCTGCACTGATACTTATGATTATACACGAAAACTGAAGGGATGACACTAGTTTGGACTGAAAGATCGCGCAGAGCCTCAGAAATCCCTCCGCGATCAGTTCACAATCCTCCGCACCTCTTCCATATAGGCCGCGGTCACCTTCCTGCGGTCAAATTCCCGCTCCATCTTCTCCCGGCCCCGCTTTCCCATGAGTGCCCTCTCTTCGGCGCCAAGGGACAAATAGCGGCCGATCGCTTCAATCAGAGACTCTGCCGAGCGCGGTTTGCAGGCGATCCCCGTCACGCCGTCCTCAAAGATCTCCCTGCAGCCCGGGATATCCGTCGCGATCACGGGACGGCCCGTTGCGGCGGCCTCCTGGAGCACATTGCTCATCCCTTCGTGATAGGTGGGAAGGATGACGGCATGCGCGTCCCGGAAATATTTATGCGCGTCGGGATCAAAGCCGAGCTGGCGGATGTATCCCTTCTTTTCGTACTCATCGAGGATATCCTGATAGTCCTCGTCCGGATAGCCCAGGAAGAGAAACTCCGGACGAATCCCTTCCGGATCCTTATAAGCCCCGCTTTTCTCCCCGAAGTATTCCGCTGCCGCAAGGAGCTCATCCGTCCCCTTTTCCTTCATGGTCCGCCCCACATAGAGAAGCCTCAGTGTCCTCATATCGCCCTTTCCGGAGGGAAGTTCCGAAGGATATTCTTCAAAGGGGTGCTTTTCAAGGTTTACGCCCGAGCCGGGTACCAGAGCCGTCTTTTTCCCGCGGATCCCGTATTTATCAAAGACGGAAAGATTGTATTCGTTCTGGAAAAACACGCATTCGGCCTTTTTCAGGGCCGTGCGGTAAAGAAAAACAATGAGTTTTTTAAGGAGCCCCTCCTTCTGAAAGGTGCTCCCGAGCCCGGTGATCGTGGTGATATAGGGAATTTTGCGGATCCTGCAGCAGAATCCTCCGTAGATGTTCGGTTTGATCGTATAGGTAAGAACGAGATCCGGCTTTTCCTCTTTCAGGAGCCGCCGGTATGCATTGAACAGCTTAAGGTCCCGCCCCGGGTTTACTCCCCGCCGGTCAAGTTCCGTCCGGACGATACGGACGCCCTCTTCGGTAAGCTCCTTCGTCTTTACTTCGTCCGGAAGCGAGATGACCACCTCATGTTCCGCAAGCAGCGCTTCGACGAACTCATTTCTGAAATCATAAAGGCCCGCCGATGAATTTGCGAGGATCAGGATCTTCTTTTTCATAGTCTTAAATGATGATCTCCTCTTCCGTGATATCCCGGATGCAGATCTCGTTGTACTTCATCATGCAGACTCCGGTCCGGTAATCTCCGGGAGACGGCTCGTTCGGGATCCCCTTCAGATTGTTCAGAAGCAGCTTCGGCATGTCGACGCCGCAGGCATAGGCATGAGGGTATCCGCCGCCGAAACGGGGGTTGACCTCGGAAAAATAAAAGATCCCCCGGTCTTTGTCATAAAAGATATCGATGTCGATCATTCCCCGGAATCCGGCTTTTTCCGTAAATTCCACGATCTTTTCCGTCAGCTCCGGGATCATAACGGATACTGACTTATCCGTTTCTCCGGCCCGCATCCGGATCTTCTTTTTCAGGAACACGGATACGCATTTCCCCGTGATCATATCGATATATACATCGGCCCCGTACTCCTGATACGGCATATATTCCTGGATCATCAGATCCTCATACATCGCAAAGAGCGTCTCGATCTGCTGATCGGATTCCACTTTGTTGATATGGATGCTCGCGCTCCCGCGTATAGGCTTCACAAAAACAGGATAGGCGATCTTTCCGGCATCCTTTGCCCGGTAAAACTCCTCTTTATCCTTGAAGCAGCAGGCCGACGGGATCCCGTATTCCTTCATCATTTCATAAAACGCGTATTTGTCGAAGCAGGTCTCGACGAGTTCATACGGAGATACGACCGGCGTCGTCCCGATCTCAAGGAACCGCTCCCTTTCTTTCGCAAGCAGTGAAAGTTCGGGATCGATCAATGAAAAAACGCCCGTTATTTTTTCTTCCCGGCAGATCGAAAGGATATGTTCCGTATAATCCGGCGCGGTGATCCTGGGCACCAGATAATGCCGGTCCGCCTCGTAGATCGCCGGAGCGAGGTTCGAGCAGTCGGTCGCGATGACATTGCCCTCACCTTCAAAGGCCGTCCGGAAAGCCTGTACCACCTTGTTTCTCGTTCCCGCTGACAGGATCAGGATATTCGTCATGTTTCGTTCTCCATCTGTGAATCCTTTTTACTCTCAAGGGCGGCCTTCCGGATCGATGCGAAGTTTCCCTCCGCCCGGTTCGTATCCTCAGCCACGTCTCCGTGCCGGAAGACAGCGGCGATGGTCCGGAAAAAGATCTTCAGATCGAGCAGGAAGGAAAGACCTTCCACATACTGCGCATCCAGTTCGAAACGCTCATCCCACTCAAGGAAATTCCGCCCGTTTACCTGGGCAAGTCCCGTAAGTCCCGGTCTTACCGTATGCCTGAGCTTCTCCCTCTCGTTATACCAGGGCAGATACTCCTTAAGCAGCGGTCTCGGTCCGATGAGGCTCATATCCCCCTTAAATATGTTCCAGAGTTCCGGAAGCTCATCCAGACTGAGAGCCCGGAGCTTTTTCCCGAAAGGCGTAAGTCTTACCTCATCCGGAAGAAGCTTTCCCTCCGTGTCCCGTTCGTCCGTCATGGTGCGGAACTTGCAGAGCCGGAAGATCTTCTCCCGAAGCCCCGGCCGTTCCTGATGGAAGATCACGGGCTTCCCGAGCTTTATCCTGATCAGGGTCGCAAGGATCAGGTACACGGGCGAAAGGAGGACGAGCCCAAGCCCGGAAAGCAGGATATCCAGAAATCTTTTTACGAACAGTCTGTACATAAACCCTCCGGGATAAAACCTCGCTCTACTTCAGATTTCCCATGATGTACTGGAAGATCAGAAGGGTCGTCGGCGTATCATAATGCAGACCGTCACGGAGTTTATAGCCGGTCGACACCAGATAGTCATGGGTATCAATAACCGTCACGCCTATAAGCTCCGTTTTCAGCCGGTTGTTAAAATATGCGACTTTGTCTTCCGAAACATACTGATTTTCCCAGACCGGATTCACCGTGGCGTAATAGACCTTTGCGCCCTTCGCCGTCCATTCCGCCGCCTTCAGGTTCACGGTCTCGATATAGCGGTCAATATCACCCACATCATTGACTCCGAGATTGATCACGATCCGGGTACCCTTTCCCGTGATGGCATCGATCCTCGGGATCGCGTTCTCGACGAACCATTTATAGCCTTTGGAGTTTTCCGCAATGATCGTAATGGGAGTCCCTCCGAACAGGTTGTTCAGGGCATTGTTCAGTTCCACGAAACGCGAGTCTCCGACGAAAATGATCCCCGCCACGGCCTTCGGCGCACTCGAGGCTGCCTTCAGTGCTTCCTCCGCGGCCTTCTGAAGTTCCGCGGCTTTTGCCGCCTCGGCTGCCTTCTGCTCGTTCAGTGTGATCTGCGCCTTCAGCGTTTCGATGCACTGTTTCGTAAAGGCGATGTCCGCTTCGGAAGCCCCCGCTTCCGTAATCGCCTGAAGATACGCGGTAAGCTCCTCAAGCTGCTTTTCCTCCGCGGTCTTCTCCGCCGCTGCCGAGCTTACGGGCATAAGGAGAAAGAGTCCCGCCGATATGAAAGCGGCAACAATGAGTGTCCTTAATACATGTTTCATTTTTCCGTTCCTTTCTTTTTGCAGACCGGCCCTTCGGATGCTTAACGCTCCGTCCGGGCCTTTATGTTGCGTCCGGCTCCTTTTGCCGGTTAAAGATCCTGTTAAACAGTTTTCCCGTAAATGCATACAGATAATGGATCCCCCGCTCCACAAGGAATGAAGCGGCCGCGATCGCGATCGTGGATAAAAGGACCCGGAGATACCAGTTCGGGATCAGCCTCTGCACAGCCGCCGAGTTTTCCATTTCCAGATAAAGAAATCCGTGCAGCAGATAAACATAAAGACTGAGCTTCCCGAGAAAGCAGAAAACATAATCCTTTATCTCAAGGACAGCTCCGTTCTTTACCGCAGGGATCTTCGTTTCGTATTTTGAAAAGATCATGCCGGCAGCGAAGGCCCAGTTTGCATCATACCAGAAGATCTGATATCCGCGAAGCTTAAGATACAGTGACAGGTTCAGGATAAAAAGCGTCATGATCGTAAGCCGGTATTTGGGCAGTTTCCCGATGAAATACCAGGCAAGATAGATAAGAAGGATGACCTGAATGAACCAGAAATCCTTGGCGATCAGCATATTCCGGATCGTCTCGGGAGTATTCTCGGTAAATTCGCCCCGATAAATGTCTTTAATAAGATCGATGATGATGAACGGGATATACACGGACTTTATCTTCTTGAAGAGATAGACCCTGTCCGTCTTCTTTTCCCCGCAGCTTTTATAAAGGGCATAGCCCGAAAGGAAAAAGAAGATCCCGACTCCCGGGTCTCCGAGGGCCATCATAAAGCGTGAAAGGCTTTCACTTCCCGCCCTTTCCGCGCTCCATTCGAAAAAGTGCGAAAAGATCACCATCAGCGCGGCGATCCCCCGCAGAAAATAAGCAGTATCGATCGAGATCATTCCTTTTTTCTTCATAAGCACCTACTGCAGGATCATAAAGGCCTGCCGGATCCGGTAAAAGAGCTCCGGATTGTATGTAATAAGCGTGATCCCGGATTCCGTATTTCCGATCACGCAAAGAGCGTAAAACAACTGTATCACAAATCCCAGCTTCAGGAAATTCATCAGTACGTCAAGGGGAGCAAAGGAGCGGCCGGTCACCGTGACCGTTTCGAATTCCACCCGGAAATACTCCGCAAGCAGGAAATACATCAGCGTGGTCGCAAAGAGGATCCCGAAGGTCATATCCGCACTGTAACGCTGCAAAAGCCCCGCCGTATTCGCGTCCGCCATTCCGATGACCGCGGAAGAGACCAGCATGAGCACGGCCGCCGCAAAAAGCTTTGTTTTCCGAAGCTCGTTTCGAAACCGCGGAAGAAGGATCAGCACAAGGGTCAGCACATTTGAGATGATGACGCCGCCGAAAAGAAATTCCGTCACGGTCCGTCCCATATATCCCGCCGTCTCAAGCTGAAGATCCGAGGATGAAAGGAAGGGAAATTCACCGCCCGTTTTCGGCAGGGAAAAGAGAAACGTAACAAGCCCGCCTATCGTCCTTGAGAGGTTGAAGCCTCTTGTATTCATATCATTGTTCGTAAGACTGTAGGTCGCCCCGAAATCAAAGGGAGAGCCGAAGCGGGACGCATTGTACCACATGACGAAAGCCGCCGTCAGGATCACGGGAAGCACGAGAAAAACGCTCTGAAGGACCCCCTCCTTAGTTTCCTTCTTTCCGAAGGCGAACAGTTTTCTCTCCGTAATGACCTCTTTAAAGAAGATCGGGATCGCGATCAGGCCGAAAAGCAGAAGCTGCGGTCTTGAGCCCGCGATCAGCGCGAAGGACAAAGAGCCCAGAGCATAAAAGAGAGCGGCTCTTCCGGGTTTTTCGCACATAAGTCCGAAAAGCCAGAGGGCCGGCGCCCATACCGCAAACATCAGCCCCGCCGTGATCGGCACGCTGTAAAGATCCGCGGTAAATGCCAGATAAGCGAAAGGCGGACTCAGCACCGTTGCCGCGCTCAGGATGAGATAAGCCGCGTAAGGGATCAGCTTGAAATACCTCCGGATCAGCTGTGCATTAAGGAAGAACACTCCCGCGGCAAATCCCGAAAAGAAAAGAAATACCGCGGCGTGGTTCGGAAAGTCCTTTCCGGTAAGAAGATAATAGGGATAATAAACGAGGATCTCCGGAACGATCCCGAAATATACATAGTATCTCCCCTTATAATATGCGTAATCCGCACGGTAATCGATCCCGTTCGCCTGAAGAAAGATCGTATCATAGGGATTTTCGGCCTTGAGAAGTCCCTCCGATGCCTCGCCGGGAAGCGCGACCTGTCCCTCTTTTAATGCGTGGGCAAGTTCCTTGTACTGTTGGTGATGAGGCCTTGCGGTCTCTTCAAAAAGCACATGGGACGAGGTCAGAAAATAAGTGAAAAGGATCAGCAGAAGAACCGTCGCACCCGCGATCAGCCGCTGTCTCCGGTCAAACCGGCAAAGCTCCGTTTCCCTGCCGCCGTTCCTCCTCAGCCCGTAGAAAAGCAGGAAGATCAGATAGAGAATGACCACCCGGCCGGCATTAAAAAATAACGGGCGTTTTGCATTGGCCGTGATACCCCTTACGGTCTTATCAAGAAAAGCCGCTCCGGTCTGTTCCGGATATGCGCCGGCCCGGTCATCCGCCCGGAATACCGCCCGCAGGGAGGATACCCGTCCGTAGGGATGCACCGTAAGATAGCGTCCCGCCTTAAGGCCCCTTACGAAAACGGTCTGACCCGCGCGGTATTCATAAAAGTTTCCTTCATCGGAAAGATAAAGATCCATTCGCAAAGGAAGCTGGGGTTCCGTAAGATCCAGATCAAAATAAAGATTCCCGATCTCTTCTTTGATATCCGATGCCGTAAGTTCGAGATATTCCCCCTCCTCATCCGCCGAAAGATTTCTTTCAAATTCCGGCGTAAAGGGCCGGTTCGCAAGTGAAGAAAGGCTGGCCCCGTTAAAGATCAGGATCTCGATCATCAAAACGACGGCAAGCGCTATGAGATATGCCCGGTATTTTTTCAGTCCTTCCAATACGCTCATAAAAGAAAGGTCCCGCCTCCTATGCTTTCCCGAAGAGTTTCCTTACGGTCCCGATGATGAGATCCATATCCTCTTTCGTGTTCTTGATATCCGAAGGCAGGCAGAGTCCCCGCGCAAAGATATCGGCGGAAACATCCTTTTCACCGGTCTTTATGAAATCACAGTCCGAAAAAACAGGCTGAAGCTGCATCGGCTTCCAGATGGGGCGGGACTCCGCGTTGCACTTCTCCTCAAGTTCGTTCTGGATCTTTTCCGGTGTGATCCGGCAGCCTTCGGAAAGCAGGATGCAGGAAAGCCAGTTGTTCGCGTCCGCATCCGCATTCATCGGGTTCATGGAGATCTCTTCGATATCGGAAAAGGCTTCCCGGTAGGTCCGGTAGATCTCCTTTTTCAATGCCTTATGCTCTTCGATATGGATCAGCTGTCCTCTTGCCACGCCGGCCACCACGTTGGACATCCGGTAATTATAGCCGATGTGGGAATGCTGGTAATAGCGTGCAGGATCCCTTGCCTGGGTCGCAAGGAAGGTCGCCTTCTTCGTGTCCTCCTCATTGTGCGATACCATAAGCCCGCCGCCCGAGGAAGTGATGATCTTGTTGCCGTTCAGGGAAACGATGCCGGTCCTTCCGAAGGTTCCCGTCTGCTTTCCCTTATAGGTGGAACTTAAGGATTCCGCCGAGTCTTCGATCACCGGGACTCTGTGATCATCACAGATCTTCAGGATCTCGTCGATCTTCGCCGGGGTACCGTAAAGGTGCACCATAAGGACCGCTTTCACATCCGGGTACTTTTCAAACGCCTTTTCGAGCGCTTCCGGATCCATATTCCAGGTATCTCTTTCCGAATCGATGAAGACGGGTCTTGCGCCTTCATACACCGCCGGGTTCACGGTGGCGCTGAAGGTAAGGGAAGGAGAAAATACGATGTCTCCCTGTCCGATCCCCAGAATCTTCATGGAAAGATGGATGGCCGCGGTGCCGGCGGAAAGGGCGCTTGTATAGACCCCGTTTCCGAGGTATTCCGCCATCTCCTTTTCAAGTGCGGACACATTGGGTCCGAGAGGGGCAACCCAGTTCGTGTCAAAAGCCTCTTTCACATATTGCTGTTCTTCCCCGTGCATCGTCGGGGAGGATAAATAGATTCTCTTCATTTCGATCTCCAGTCTGTTTTATTCTTCCGGGAAGGATTCTTCGGGATTCTCCTCCTCCCGGTAATGATAGGTCGGTACGATCTCCCTGACCAGATGGCGGATGTCCGCCGCCTCATTTCTGGACTCCTCCTTCAGTTTCTTCAGCATCAGGAAGAAGTTCTCCTCATCCATTTCGATCGGCTTTCCGATAAAAATGGAGCGGTTCGCGGTCTCCGTAAGTCCTTCCTCATCCATGAGCAGTTCTTCGTAGAGCTTCTCGCCGGGTCGTAATCCGGTAAATTCGATCCGGATATCCTCATCCACCTTAAGCCCGCTCAGGCGGATCAGGTTCTTCGCAAGATCCAGGATCTTCACGGGTTTTCCCATATCAAGGACGAAGATCTCGCCACCCTTCGCGTAGGCACCGGCCTGAAGCACCAGAGATACCGCCTCCGGGATCGTCATAAAGTAGCGGATGATGTCGGGATGCGTTACCGTCACGGGACCCCCCGCTTCGATCTGCTTTCTGAAGAGCGGGATCACGGATCCGTTGGATCCGAGAACGTTGCCGAAGCGTACCGCCACAAATTCCGTATCGTAGTGCCGGTCAAAGGTCTGTATGATCATCTCGCAGATCCGTTTGGAGGCACCCATGATGTTCGTCGGGTTTACGGCCTTGTCCGTGCTGATCATGACGAAACGCTTTACATGGTTCATCGCCGCGGCCTGCGCGGTCTTCCAGGTACCGAAGACATTGTTCTTGATCGCCTCGTTGGGGCTTGCCTCCATAAGCGGAACATGCTTATGGGCAGCCGCGTGATATACGATGTCCGGCTTGTAATGCTCAAAGATCCAGTTCATCCGGTTTGTATTCCGGACCGAAGCGATGAGGACCACAAGATCAAGGTCCGGATAGGAAAGCTTCAGTTCCTGCTGTACGTCATAGGCGGAGTTTTCATAGATATCCACCAGAATCAGCAGGGCGGGCTTATGGGATGCGATCTGCCGGCAGAGCTCCGAGCCGATGGATCCGCCGCCTCCCGTTACCAGGATCCTCTTCCCGCTCACATAGCCGAGAATGGAATCGATATCCACCTCGATGGGGTCACGGCCCAGCAGGTCCTCGACCTCCACATCCCGGAGTTTGCTGACGGATACCTCTCCGTTCACCAGCTGATACATACCCGGAAGGGAACGCAGCTTGCAGTTCGTATCCTTACAGATATCGAGGATCTGGGAAATGTCCACCCTGGACGCGGAAGGCATCGCCACGATGATCTCGTCGATCTCAAAGATATCGGCACATTCGATGATCTTGTCGCGGCCGCCGACCACCTTTATCCCCTGAATGAATCTTCCCCATTTTCCCTTATCGTCATCGATGATGCAGCGGATCACCATGGTGGAGAAATTGCTGTTCACGATCTCCTTGATGATGACATTGGCCGCTTCCCCGGCGCCGATCACCATAACGGAGATCGCGTTCTTCCGGTTCTGGGTCCTGTGCTTCTGGGATCTCAGGAAGCGATAGGAAAAACGGCTCACGAAGATCAGGCTCAGCAGGCAGAACATGTAGAGGAAATAGTAACTGCTCGGCACCGCCTGATGGCCGTCCGTTTTGAAAAACTGAAGTCCCACCACCTGAAGCAGCGTGGAGATCACGCTGGAGATCACGATATTCTGAAGCTCCGTCTCTCCCGCAAAGGCCCAGAGGGAGGAGTACATACGGAAAAGGTACAGGATCACGAGCGTCCCGAGGATCCCGATGGGCAAAAAGCGCTCGATGGGCCTTAAGAAGTATTCCGGGATCTCCGAAAGGTCGAAATTGTAACGCATCAGAAGCGCGAGGTAGCTGGCTGCCGTCACGCTGATGATGTCATAGATGACAAGGGCCGTACGCCGGTAGAATTTTTTGACGTTAAACGGCTGTTTTTGTTTCTTTTCTTCTTCCATTTATTCTTCCCGGGCCGCCGTTCTCTTCGGAAATCTTTCGAAGATCAGCGGTGTGATCGACATCAGCAGCACAAAAGCCATCGGGTGGGAAAGATGATAAACCCATTCCACAAGCCCCGCCACGCCGAAGGCGATCGTGATGATCATCGGCAGGAGGGCATATTTTTCTCTGTCCCGGAACGCGATATAATAGCGGATCCCCATAATAAGCGTCGCAAGTCCGAAGATCACGAAAAGGATCCCCACCGGGATTCCGTGATCGTATGCCACCTGCAGATACACATCATGGGCATGGGTCGCGATCTCTCCGTCCGAGAGCACCGCCCCCATATCATCATGGCCCGTAAGATTCATCTGGGACAGATAGGATCTGTAGATATCCAGCCTTCCGTTCGTATAATCGCCTTCATCCCTGTATTCGTCCTCCCCGGTTCCGGCCTCCGAAAAGTGCAGTCCCTCCGAAAGGACCGGGATCTTTTCTCCGAAGCCGCTGTCCGACAGTACGGGTACCGCAGCGAAATCAAGCGCGCCGGAAAGAGCCTCGTCGCTGTTTTCCGGATGTGTCAGACGGTATTCCTCCATTTCCCCGTAAATATCGAAGGTCCCTTCCGGAAGCCCGAGGATCTTGTCCGCGAATACGTCGATGAAGCGGCCGACCCGCATATACTCGTTGGACCACAGCTTCCTTCCCCGGAGGGTATCGTCCGTGTAAAACTCGATGTCGTAGGTATAGGGATCCGACACCAGTGCCGGAACGGTGCGCTGCACCTCGAACACCACGGGAAGCAGGAGCAGGATTGCCCCAATACAATAACATGCGTTTTTTAATGAATTCTTAAACCGTTCCCCTCCGCTCCCGTAAGCCGTGAGCAGGAAAGAGAGCAGCGCGGTCACCAGCATGGCGGCATAGGCCGTTCTGGCCATCGTAAAGATGAGATAGGAGGAAACGATCCCGAAGAACAGAAGCTCTTTCCAGGAATAGGAAAGCAGCCTCCGGATCCTTCCCTGTCCTGTTGCGGTCCCTTCCTTCTTTTCCGCTTCTTTCGCGCGGAACCGGTAGAATTTCGAAAGCAGCAGCACCAGCGCCACGCAGCAGATCGTCGTCATATAGGTGGCGGTGATCGTCGCCGTATGGAAATAGTGGGTATAGCGCGCGGAGCGGTAGGTACTGTACGGTCTGTGCATCAGCGCCCAGCAGGTGATATAGATGAATTCCAGCACCACTCCGCGGACAAGGTTTTCAAGAAAACGTTCCTTCTTTTTCCACATCCCGTAATTCAGATAGAGGAGCGTAAAGGAACCGGCGAGCACCACGGTCCACCAGCGGGTATTCCGGAAGATGACGATCGAGAGAAAATAAAGGAGCAGGATCCCGCCGTAAACCGGGTTCACTCCGGCAAGCTTCTTTTGGACAAGGCCTTTTACGGTCCCGATCAGGATCAGTCCGAAAAGGATCGCCGCAGCCACCGTCATCCGCAATACGAAAACATCATCCGGATTCATTTCCGGAACAAGGTTTTTCCGGTAATAAACATATCCCGCAGCCGAAGCAGCAAGAAGGTAGATGAGATTATAGAGCCGGAAAAGATCCCTTGCGGAAAACATCGCAAGAATAATGAAGGCGAACCAGAACATCTCTTTTCTCTCGGCAACTCTGTGATGGATATCATAAAGCCCCGACACATACTGGCAGCAGGCCTGAAGAGAGAGTGCGATGGCCGCAGACTGAGTGAAGTCCGGAATATGATCCCTGAGATATTCCGCGGAAAGAACGCTTTCCTGTCCGGTCCGGTCGTGATTGATCGCATAAAAAAGGATCAGCGCAAGAAGGACCGTTGCAAAGAGTGCGAAGCCGTTGTCCAGTTTATGAAGACTCACCTTTCCGAGGAAGACGGCCGTGATGCAGGTAATGATGAGCAGCGCCGCAAGCGGGTTCATGATATGCTTCATCACGGATTCCACGGATACGGGTCTGTCCTTCAGGATACCCTGCCTTTCCTGCCCCTCTTCCTTCCGGAAGACAAGATCGGTAAGAGAAGAAAGGGCAAAGGCCGCCATCAGAACGATCCCGATGAAGAACAGGGATTCCCACACATCGAGCGGCTCCCGGTAGGTATAATCCGCCGCGTAGTTAAATCCCTGAAGCGGATCGTCATTGTAATAGGCCACCGCGATCACGTCGGGATTCGCCCCCCAGGGTTCCATGCTCACTGTAAGGGCCGTTCCGGATCCTTCATCGACCCAGACCTTAAAGAAATACGGGGTTACCCCGTCATGTATAAGATCCACATCGATCGGTACGTCCACATAGGCGGGAAGCTTCTTCGGAAGTACCACATCCTCCTCCGCCAGCTTCTTCTGTTGCGCGTCATAAAGGCTCACGAAAAAGGAGTCTCCCTTGCCCTGCATCACGCAGAGGCGGAGCCTGTCAAGATGATCTCCGTTCGCGAAAAAGATCTGCCGTACGGAATTGTTCATGTTGATCAGGGAGGAAGTCGTCCCGGATGTGACCGGTACGGAAAAGACCTCATCCTTCTTCACGGCACGAAAAGGAAATACCGAAAGGATCAGCACAAAAGCGAGGATCGCTATGACCGCTTTAACCGCGGAACTTTTCCACAGAATTTTTCTCATAATAACCTTAATATTTTACCTTATTTCAATGGGAAAGTCAAAATTCCGGAGCCGGGCAGAAGAAAGGATCAGGACCGCTTTCCGGCAGGCGCATCGTCCGTCCGAAGGCTGTCATACACGAGCATCGGAACCAGGATCCAAAGATAATATACATACCGCACGAGGCTCATGGGGCCGAACAGGCAGGTAAAAACGACGCAGAGCGGGAGAATATAGGGCAGCGCCCTTTCCCGTTTTCCGGAAAAAACAAGGAATCCGAAAAAGTAAAGATATACCCAGAGGAGAAAGCCCGGCGCGAAAAGGAGCCGGATAACGGGTGCCCGCTGGATCCACGGATCAAGGGAGATCCACCGGAAAAAGCGGTCGATGAATGGTATAAAAGGTTTTCTCTCTCCGGGAGGCTCCGTTTCATAGCCGAAATAGGAGCTTTCCCCATAGGTGAAGGTATAAACGCTCCTGCCGCCGTAGCCGTCTATGACCGCATTCGGATCCCACATCCCGTAAGAGGTCATCACCCAGGCGGTAAGATAAGCCGAAGGATGCTTCAGTCCGAGCTTCAGATAGAGCCGGTAAAAGCCCGCCTTGTCCTGCTCATACGCACCTTCGTCAAACTCGATCTTGACCTCATCCGAGCATTTCGGCGTATAATGGCGGATCCCCTCTTCGGGAATATATTTAAGGACCGCGCTTTTTTCCTCTGCGGAAAGGCTCTCCGGATCATAGGCAGCGATCCTTGCCATCTGCTGGATCGGAACGGTCAGGATCTCTCTGTGTCCCACGTCCCCTGCGCGGGTTCCGAGGGTAAGGATGCGGCTTACGGCCCCGAAGATCAGCACCGAAAGGACGAAAGCGATCGCCGGTTTTCTCTCGTCGATCCCCCGGAAATACAGAATAAAGACCGCAAGAACCCCGAAGATCAAAAAGGCATAGACCCCGTTGTTCCGATAAAGCATCATAAGGACCGCAAAAGAGACGAGCAGCCAAAACGAAGGGCTCTTTTTCCCTTCAAAGTCTCTCCGGTCTTTTAAATAACGCCTGATATATAATATCGTCATCAGCATGAATCCGGTGAAGAGACCGTCCTTTGCCGAACAGAGCGCATACATCACGATCACCGGGAATAGACCGAGATAAAGGACCCATACGGCAATAAAGAGAATCCCTTTTCCATGGGTTTTCAAAGGATCGCCCTGTTTTGAAGCACCGCCCCGGTCCGGTCCCGTATCCTTCTTCCATCCTGCCGCAGGGGGAATGATCTCCCGGGTAAATTCCCTTATCATCCATCCGTAGATCAGAGCCGAAACCGCGGCCTGAAACAGGATAAAAGCGGCGATCGACAGATTGTAGTCACCGGTGATCTTATGGACGCCCTGAATGACACCGCCCATCGACAGCACATGAAAAAGCGGATGCTGATTGTCAAAACGCCGCTTCAGCACTTCATCCAGTTCATATCCGGCATCATAAACGAAAAATCCGGGATAGACCCCGAGAAGATTTATGAAATAAAAGAGAAAGATCAATGCGGAAGAAACCGGCCAGACAGGATCCGGAAACCGCCTCTTTTTCTTCGTATCTTCGAAAACGGCTTCCCGGGAAGGGTTTTCATCCGGCCTTTCGTTCGGCTTTTTCCCTCCGATATGTCTTTGAAGGCCCTCCCAGGTCAGCAGAAAAAAGCCTGCGGCCACTCCGGACCATAGGAGGATCGAAAGGTATGTAAGGGGACTTTTTACGCGGATCTCCCCGAAATTCCGGGCCTGATAGCCGAATACGATCGTCAGTCCGTACAGAATTCCGAGAATGCAGCCCGGTATCCGGGAAGTTTTTTTGCTCATGATCAAATGTAATTATACGGTATAAAAAGACCGCCTTCAAGCGCATTCCGCCCGGAGATGGCGTCACATCGGGAATAACGTTTGTGCTCGGCCGGACTTAAGTATATACTGTACTTGATCATGATTCTCATCGAAAGGAGACTGACCTATGGGACGCGCATCAACGAAAGAGAACAAATCCGTATATCAGACTGCCAGAGAGGAAGCCGGCCTCACCCGTGAAAAAGCAAGTGAGCTCATCGGCTTTATGTCCGCGGATCATATCGAAAAGATTGAAAACGCGAAGATCAATATCCAGCCGGATGACGTTATGGCGCTCTCGGACTGTTATAAGGACCCGAAGCTCTGCAACTATTACTGTTCCAACGAATGCCCGATCGGTCAGAAATACGTGCCCGAGGTCCATCTGAAGGACCTTTCCCAGATCGCGATCGAAACCCTGAATTCCCTGAACAGGATCAACCGTGAAAAGGACCGGCTTCTCGAGATCATCGAGGACGGCAGGGTGAGTGACGATGAGCTTCAGGACTTTGTTACCATCAAAAAGACTCTGGATAAGATCTCTCTTTCCGTCGATACTCTTCAGCTCTGGGTCGACAAGGCGGTCGCGGACGGCAATCTCGACCGGTCGGCTTTCGAGGACTGATCCTTCTTTCACCGCAAAATAACTGTCCGTATTTTGCGGAATTATCCGTTTTTTCAATTCTCACCGGGTGTTACACTCTTTCTGACAGTTAGGACAGGCGGATGGTTTAAGCCATCCCGGAAGGAGGAGACTATGTTGTACCTGACACCCATTATCATCGTTGCGATCATCGTTCTTCTGATCATCATCGTGGCGGCCGGATATGTGAAGGCTCCGCCCGACAAGGCTTTCATCATCTCGGGTCTTCGTACCAGACCCCGTATCCTGATCGGACGGGCCGGGATCAAGATCCCGTTCCTCGAAAGAGTGGACCGACTCTATCTCGGACAGATGACCGTTGATATCAAAACGGAACAGTCCGTACCCACGAACGATTTCATCAACGTAAACGTGGATGCTGTGGCGAAGGTAAGGATCGGAACGGATCCGGAAGCGATCCAACTTGCTGCGAAGAACTTCCTGAACAAGACCCCCCAGCAGATCACGCAGGATTTGCAGGATTCCCTTCAGGGTAATATGCGTGAGATCATCGGTACCCTTGCTTTAAAGACCATCAACACCGACCGGGATTCCTTCTCCGATCAGGTTATGGAAAAAGCTTCCAGGGATATGAACAAGCTGGGGATCGAGATCCTCTCCTGCAATATCCAGAACGTGACCGATGAAAACGGCCTCATCAGTGACCTCGGTATGGACAATACCGCGAAGATCAAGAAGGACGCCGCTATTGCGAAAGCGCAGGCCGACCGGGATGTGGCCATTGCCCAGGCGGAAGCCGACAAGGCCGCGAATGACGCACGGGTTCTCGCCCAGACGGAGATCGCGGAAAAGAACAATGCGCTGGCCATCAAAAAGGCCGAGCTGAAAAAAGACGCGGATACCAAAAACGCGGAAGCGGATGCCGCTTATGAGATCCAGAAGCAGGAACAGGAAAAGTCGATCCAGACCGCTACCGTAAACGCCCAGATCGCGAAAGCGGAGCGCGAGGCGGAACTGAAGCAGCGGGAAGTAACCGTTAAGCAGCAGGAGTTGGCAGCCCAGATCGAGAAGCAGGCAGACGCGGAAAAATACCGCGCGGAAAAGGCGGCGGAAGCCGATCTCGTAAAGCGTCAGAAGAACGCGGAAGCTCAGAAGTACGAACAGGAGAAAGACGCCGAGGCGAAAAAAGCCCAGGCGGAAGCTCAGAAATTTGCCGCCGAGCAGGAGGCTGCCGGTATCAAGGCAAAGTATGACGCGGAAGCCGCAGGTATTGCCGCTAAGGGTCTTGCGGAAGCGGAAGCCATTAAGGCCAAGGGCCTTGCGGAAGCGGAAGCCATGGAGAAAAAGGCGGAAGCCTACAAGAAATACAACGGCGCGGCCATGGCCGAGATGATGATCAAGATCATGCCCCAGATGGCGGCGGAGATCGCGAAGCCTCTCTCCCAGATCGACAAGATCAACATCTACGGTACGAGCGAGGGCTCAAACGGCGCAAGCCAGATCTCCGGCAATATGCCCATCGTGATGAAGCAGGTCTTCGACACCATGAGCGAGGCAACGGGTGTTGACTTTACCGAGATCATGAGAGCCGGAACCTATGACGCCAAGGTAAACCGCAACGTGAACCTGACAGGCGGATCCGTAACGGCGAGCGTCAATGATGCATCACCCGCGGAAAGCTGAAAAGCCTTCCGGTAACATACCTCTCCGAGCGGGAAAGGCTGCCCTTGCGGCAGCCTTTCTTTGATCCGTCGATCATATAAGTTCCGTCTCCATGAAGATGACGTTCTTTTCCCTCTGCTCCATTACGGAAAACACCTTTTCCCTGCGGCCGGGTATTACGGAAAAGCCGGCGCTCTCATAACTTTTTCTCGCGGCTTCGTTATCTTCAAAGAGGCGGAGGAATAGTTTTTTGAGCTTCAGAACGTTCTTCGCGTAGCTTCTCATCATCCGGCAGGCCTGGGTCCCGTATCCGCGCCCCAGCGTATCCTTTTCTCCGATAAAGATCCCGTACTCCGCCGTTCCTTTCTCCGTATCTATGTCCCGAAGATAAACGGAGCCCACCGGCCTTTCCTTCAAGCGGTCTTCGGACCGCAGTATCATAATGAACTGCCGGACCTTTCCTGTCTCCACCATCGTATGAAGCCAGTGAAGATGCACCTCTTCCGTAAAAAGCTCCTGATAAAGAAAGTTTCTCCGTACATGGTCGGAATTCCGCCATCTTATGATATCCGCCGTATCCTCCTCCGTTATCGGGCGAAGGATCATCTCCTCTTTTTTTGTTCCGCCTTTTTCCATTGAAACCTCTGTATGTGCCGTTTCCGAAGTTCATAAATCCCCGGCATTTACGGCTTTTTCTTTATCCCTACTGTCTTTCGACCTTAAAGATCTCGAATCTCCCCGCGACTTCCTCCTCAAGGGTAAGGAGTGTCTTTATCCCCTGCGCGTCATAGTACGCGGGAAGCCAGTCCATATCCTGCTCTTTGTCGCGGACGAAATACACATTCTCCCCAAGAAGCGCATCCTCCATACCGCGCCGTTTTGCTTCCTCATCCTCCCCGATCCCACGGGCAAGCTTCTTTCTCTGAACCGGTGAAAAGCAGGCCCAGCCGCCCAATATGTCATAATTCTTGAAGGAATCATCCCTGTTCCGGAAGACCTTTTCGGAATAGGCCACCGTGGAATAAACATCCAGCAGATAATAAGAATCCGTATCCCTCCTCATCCTGGCGCAGAGCTCCTCATAAGGCGCGTTCACATCAAGCCGCCGTACATCCTCGCTTTTCGTATTCCTTACCGAAAACCAGAACTGCAGTACAAACACCACGCAGATCAGGGCATACAGGATCAGGGTGACATTCTTTTTCCTGTTCTGCTCCTCCTCGATAAAGGCGCGGTCTGTGATCACGTAATTCTTTATGAGCAGGCTGAAAAGGATGCAGAACTCCGCGAAATAGAGGGAGTGGGTGATCCGGTCCGGCTCCCTGCCTCCGAGGATGATATACATCCATACGAGCGTCCTTGTAAGGAAAAGGACTCCCAGTGTAAGCGCATCCGCGATCCCGGATGTTTTCCGGTGATAGCCGAGCGCAAGCAGCAGAACAAAAAGATAAAGCAGGAGCCCGAGGGCATTGTACGGCCGGTCCGTCCCCGGCCCCTTAAGGTGCGTAAGCCGGTAAAGATAATACCGGATCCCTTCCCGGAGCTTTTCCGGATAACTCTTTTCTTCTGTCCGAAGCGACGCGGAATGCTCCGCCACAAGTGTAAGGATCCTCGCATCGATCTTATCCGAAAGACCGTAGTTATAATTTTCAAGCAGGATCTGCTCCTCCTTCGAAAGTCCGATCCCTTCGTAGAATCTCTCATTCCCCTCATAAGGCGGTATGTTCTGAAAATCATAGAGCTCTGTTCGTGCATCAAAAAGCGCGCGGAATTCCTGCCATTCCTTTGTGTTATATCCCAGATTGTCGATGCTTAATCCAAGCAGTATGAGCAGGATGATCACTCCGAAAAGGGAAAAATACTTCAGCGCGTTTTCTCTTGTAAAGATCTTTTCTTCTCCTGCCCATTTCGAGATTCCCGCCACACAGATAAAAGGCATCATAAGGAGCAGCATCTCCGAGCGGAGAAGAAACGCGATAAAGATCAGGATAAGGGCCGGAATGTTCCGGCTTAGAAGCTCCCGGGGCCCTCCGGACGTATCCGAGGTCATAAACCAGATCATGGCCGCTCCGGATAAAATAGCAACCGTTATTGTGTACTGGAGAAAGACAAGATGGGAAAGCAGGACCCCTCCGAAGAACAGCGTGGAAAAAAGAAGGATCCAGAGCCGGTTCTTCAGGATCGTTCCGGGATCCGGAGTCCGGTCCGAAGTGTTCACGTTCCGGTCTTCATGGCCGCTGTACGCCTCGAGGATCCGGTACAGGATGATCCCCAGTGATCCGAACTGGCAGACAAGGAGAAACAGTCCGTACCAGGGAACCGCATCCGTCAGGCGGTAAAGCCCCGCGATCAGCGCGGAAAGGGGAAAGAGCATCTGGATGTTTCTTGCCTCGGGGACTCCGGTATAGGCACCGGACAGAATGTCCTTCATCAGAACATCATCATTAAGATCATAGGTAAAGTCGGAAAGCAGCGCCGCGATCACGATAAGAAGCACGACGGCGGCCGCTGCCGGTATGAGGTTCATCCGGTCCTTTATGAGCGGAGTTTTCTTTTCCTTATCCGATTCCCCGTTCCCCATGGCCGATCACCCGTAGAACTCCCTGACCGCCGCGATCACACGGTCCTGATCCTCTTTCGTCAGTGCATAATACATCGGAAGCCGGAGGAGCCTCTCCGATTCTTTCGTCGTATAACGGTCCTCTCCGTGGAAACGCCCGAATTTTTCACCCGCCGGGGCGGTATGGAGCGGAATATAATGAAATACCGCAAGGATGTCCCGCCCGGCAAGATGTTTGATGAGGCGCGAGCGTTCCTCCTCATCCCTGCATTTCAGATAGAACATATGGCCGTTGATCCGGCAGTATTCCGGAATATACGGAAGTTCGACCCTTTCTTTTTCCTCCAGGTCCCGGAACGCCTCCATATACCGGTCAAAATCCGAAAGCCTTTTTTCGTTGATCCTGTCCGCGATCTCCAGCTGGGCATAAAGATATGCCGCGTTCATATCGGAAGGAAGGTAGGAGGATCCGAAATCCATCCAGCGGTATT
>JAILLW010000069.1 GCA_024692955.1 Lachnospiraceae bacterium
GTCTCGGCAATGCGGAAGCCTACGGGCCGATGCTCCAGGGTATCGCGAAGCCGGTGAACGATCTGTCCCGTGGCTGCACCTGGGAAGATATCGTGGGCGTTGTGGCACTCACCGCCGTACAGGCACAGCTTTCATAAACTATTTTAAAGGAAGTACGGAAAGGATCGAAGATTCATGAACATTTTAGTCATCAACTGCGGAAGTTCCTCACTCAAATTCCAGCTCATCGATTCCGATACGGAAGAAGCCCTCGGAAAGGGGCTCTGTGACCGGATCGGCATTCCGGGAAGCTTTATTTCCTTTACCCCCCGGGGGAAGGACAAGATCACGAAAGAAACGGAGATTAAGGATCACAATGATGCGATCCGTCTCGTGATCGAAGCGCTGACGGATCCGGAGACCGGCGTGGTTTCATCGCTCTCCGAGATCGGAGCGGTAGGGCACCGCATCGTGCACGGAGGTGAAAAGTTCAACCGCGCGACCATCATCAATGAAGAAGTGATCAAAGCGATCGAAGAGTGCAATGACCTGGCGCCGCTTCATAATCCGGCGAATCTCATCGGCGTAAAGGCCTGCATGGACCTGATGAAAGATACCCCCATGGTCGCGGTATTCGATACGGCCTTCCATCAGACCATGCCCGAGGAGGCTTATCTGTACGGTCTTCCTTACGAATATTATGAAAAATACAGGATCCGCCGGTACGGCTTCCACGGGACGAGCCATGACTTCGTATCCCATGCCTGCGCGGATCTGCTCGGGAAACCTTACGAAGAGGCGAAGATTATCGTCTGCCACCTCGGAAACGGCGCCAGCATTTCCGCGGTAAAGGACGGAAAGTGCGTGGACACTTCCATGGGGATGACGCCTCTTGAGGGACTGATCATGGGGACCAGATCCGGCGACCTTGATCCCGCGATCCTCGAATTCCTCTGTGATAAGGAAGGCTTCGACATCCATGAGATGCTGAAGGTTCTCAATAAAAAATCCGGCGTATTCGGGCTTTCTTCCGGATTCTCCTCGGACTTCCGCGATCTCGAAGCCGGCTGCAAGGAAGGAAAGGCGAATTCCATTCGCGCGGTGAAGGCGTTTTCCTACCGTGTGGCGAAATATGTGGGTGCCTATATCGCGGCGATGAATGGCGTGGACGCGATCGCGTTTACGGCAGGCATCGGCGAAAACACCTGCTTCGTACGGAAGATGATCCTCGAGTACTTCGGCTATATGGGGATCACGCTGGATGAAGAGGCCAATCAAAAGCGCGGCGAGGACATTATGATCTCCACGCCGGATTCGAAGGTGAAGGTCTTCGTGATCCCGACGAACGAGGAACTTTCCATCGCACGCCAGACACTGGAACTGCTGTAGATTTTGCTTGACAAAGGGCTTTCGGGTCTATATAATTCATAAAGTGCGCAAAAACCTTGAACTTGACCTTTTTGACATATTCACGTCGGAAGGGAAGGTAATAACTGAAAAGTATGATTCCGATCCGGAAGAGTTTTCGGTGGCCGGCACCTCATATGCCGTAAAGGACGCGAAACCCGTTACATTAAGGATCGAGAACATCGCTTTGAACAAGGTTTATCTGACCGGAAGCTGTGCCTTTACGCTGATCATGCAGTGTGACAGGTGCCTGAAGGATACGGAGGTGCCCTTTTCCCTTTCCTTTGAAAGGGAGCTTCTTTCGAAGGAACTTCGGGATGAGGCCGAAGAACCGGAGGAATGCGGATACCTTGAGGAGAATCTCCTTGATGTATACGGGCTCATCGAAGAGGAACTTCTGCTTTCACTGCCGGAAAAGGTTTTGTGCAGAAAGGACTGCAAGGGGCTCTGCCCGGTCTGCGGTGCAAACCGGAATGAAAAGGAGTGCGGCTGCGATACTTTCGTGCCGGATCCGAGGCTTGCGGGGCTTGGCGATATTTTGAAACAGCTGAACAAGGAGGTGTAACGATGTCCATTTGTCCGAAGAATAAATCTTCCAAGGGAAGAAGAGACAGAAGAAGAGCGAACTGGAAGATGAGCGCTCCGACACTTGTGAAATGCAGCAAGTGCGGCTCTCTTATGATGCCTCATCGGGTATGCAAGAACTGCGGTTCGTATAACAAAAAGGAGATCATCGAGAAAGACTGATCCCGGACGGTCATACGTTTTTACGCGCATAACGAAAAAGCCTGATATTCCCTGCTTGGATGCTGTAATGCGGAAGAGGCAGGCTTTTTCTTTATAGTTGCATTTTTGATGCTTGTTCGGTATATTCTAATATGAGAGTTTTTTAAGGAGAAGATATGGCTCAGTATATCAACGTGGCGGTAGACGGAATGGGCGGTGACAACGCGCCCGGCGAGATCGTAAAAGGCGCGGTGGAAGCGGTCCGTGAATCCGAAAAGATCAGGGTTTACCTGACCGGCTATGAAGACCGCCTGAAAGAAGAACTTTCAAAATATGAATATGATCCCGAAAGGATCGAGATCGTGCCCACCACAGAGGTGATCGAGAATGCGGAGCCTCCGGTCATGGCCATCAGAAGGAAGAAGGATTCCTCCATCGTGAAGGCAATGAAGCTGGTAAAGGACGGAGTCTGCGACGGCTATGTATCTGCCGGAAGCACCGGGGCCACGCTTGTGGGCGGACAGGTGATCGTCGGCCGGATCAAAGGAGTGGACCGGGCACCGCTGGCACCGCTCATTCCCACCGTGGACGGCGTCACGCTCCTTATCGACTGCGGAGCGAATGTGGACGCGAGACCGAATCATCTTGTACAGTTCGCAAAGATGGGTTCCGTTTATATGGAATCCGTGATGGGAGTTAAAAATCCCCGTGTCGGGATCGTGAACATCGGAGCCGAGGAGGAGAAGGGAAATGCCCTTGTTAAGGAAACGTTCCCTCTTCTTAAGGAGTGCGATGATATCA
>JAILLW010000081.1 GCA_024692955.1 Lachnospiraceae bacterium
GCCCCCGTAAGAAGGATGTTTCCGAGCTTCTCCTGTTCGATCCTGTCCTTTTCCCCGATGGTGTTGTGGGAAAGGAGTTCCCGGATCCCGGAATAGTCCAGATCCTTCAGTACATCCTCCTCCTCGTTTCCGCTTCCGTCCCGGTACAGATGCTGCGCCAGAAGCTCCGGAACGGGATTCCGGAAGATGTCTTCGTATTTTACGTTTACGTCGGGAAGCCGTTTCTCGATCTCCATCACGAGTTCCGCCGTATGGAGCGAATCACCGCCGAGTTCGAAGAAATTATCGTCAAGTCCGATCTTTTCATCCCCGAGGACCGCCCCGAAGGCATCACAGACAGCCTTCTGAAGGTCCGTCTCGGGAGCCCTGTAATTCCGGACATATTCCACCGGAATTGCCTCCACGGCCTTAAGATCCGTCTTTCCTCCCGGGGTCTGCGGCAGTCTGTCGAGTTCCTTTAAAACGTCCGGAACCATATAGAGCGTAAGATGTCTTTTCAGGTGTTCCTTAAGATCCCCCGGATCCGCCTTCTCGCCTTCGTTGACCGTATAAAAGCCGACCAGATGCTCGCTCCCCGCGATCTTCCGCACCTGTACCACGGCGGACGCGACCTGGGGATAGGTCAGCATACAGTTTTCGATCTCCGAAAGCTCGATCCTGAGTCCCCTCAGCTTTACCTGGAAATCGTTCCGCCCGAGATAGAGAATCCTTCCGTCCGGCAGGAAACGTCCCAGATCGCCCGTTTTATAGATTCTGAATCCCAAAGCTTCCGAAAAGCGCTTCTTCGTCTCTTCGGGTCTGTTCCTGTAACCGAGTCCCACGCCGTTTCCGTAGATGCAGATCTCCCCTGCCATTCCGAAAGGCAGGAGTCTTCCCTCATCATCGAGGATCAGGATCCCGGTGTTCGCAATGGGCTTACCGATGGAAATGTTGTCCCCGGCTTTTGTGATCGTGGCGCCGATAGTGGTCTCCGTGGGACCGTAACCGTTATAGATCCGGATCCCGTAATCATTCTTCAGACGGTCCACAAGACTTCCCGGCAGGACCTCGCCGGCCGCGAGAACGACCTCGACTCCCGCGATGGCGGTGGAGAAGTTACGTTCCTGAAGATATACCGAAAGTCTCGAAGGCGTAAGGTGCAGCATGTTCGCGCCGTGCCGTCCGATAAGATCCGCAATGGCCCTGGAATCCGCGAGGGCGTTTTCCGGAGCGAATTCAATGAACATTCCGTTAAAGAGCGGAACGAAAAACTCAAACAGGGAGATATCGAAGCAGACGGAACCGATGGCAACAATTCCCCGGCCGCAGGTGATGATATCCCGGTTAAAGGGGTTGTTGTCGGGGTTTGTGATATTTACGATCCCCTTGTGCGTGAGCATCACGCCCTTTGGCTTTCCCGTGGTTCCTGAGGTATAGATCGAATAGGCCAGCTGATCCTGAGGAATCGTAAGCTTCGGATCGGACTCATCCGTCTCGGAAAGAAGCTCATCTACATCAAGAAGAACAAGCCCCGGTCGCGCGGATTCCTTCAGGAACTCATCCTGGGTGATCATATAGGCTGCGCCGGAATCCTCCTGAATATAGTTGATCCTGTCCGCGGGATAGTCCGGATCGATGGGGATAAAGGCTGCCCCGGCCTTGGAGATGCCGAGCATCGCCGCGATAAGTCTGTGGGTGCGGCGGAGCTTGTACATCACAGGCTCTCCCTGCCGGACTCCCCTCTTTATGAGGGCATTCGCGATACGGTTCGACACTGCGTCGAGTTCACGGAAGGTATAGGCAGTATCTCCGGCGTAAAGTGCCGGAGAATCCGGATTCTTTTCTACCGCCCGGCGGAAGAGGTCCGGAATTGAATCGGTCTCGCTCACCTGTATCTGCTTCCCTCTCAGGCAAAGAAGAAGCTTCTTTTCCTCATCACCGACGA
Source organism: Lachnospiraceae bacterium (assembly GCA_024692955.1). Classification (GTDB taxonomy): domain Bacteria; phylum Bacillota; class Clostridia; order Lachnospirales; family Lachnospiraceae; genus JAILLW01. Next base: position 1,925 of record JAILLW010000081.1, read on the forward strand.
TCTCGATGTCTCCGATGACGGGGTTGCCCTGCATCGCCTGGGTAAGGATATTCAGAAGTGCCTCATGGAAAAAGCGGACGCTCTCCTCCGTGTAGATCCCGACTCTCGCATCATAATGGAACTGAAGGGTATCTCCGAAGCGGGAAACGCTGATCGTCAGATGGTTGTGCATCGCACCCCCGTTCCCGATCATGAAATCAAAGGGGATCTCCGATTCCGGATGGCCCGCGTGGTAATTAAGGACATATTCCGAAAGAGCCCCGGCAATGATTCCCGCCTCATGGAGGTCGTTGAGGATATTTCCCATACCGTAGCGCTTATGCTGCGCGGCGGATCTTGCCTTTTCCATGGACTGGCGGCAAAGATCGGAGAATGTCATATCCTGGCGGATCTCATTCCGGACAGGCACCACCAGAGTGCGGCATCCCACCGCGGCACGAAGCTCCGGCGTATCACGGTTCAGCCTCGGCATCAGGAAGATCGCGTCTTTTGTCCGGGCGGCTCTTGACAGATAGATCGAGAGTGCCGCTCCGAGCACCGCGGATTCCGTGGTCCCTATGAGTTTCGCGTAATCGGCGATACGAAGGGACTCCACCTTGGAGAGTTCATAGTCATAGCCCTCGAGAGCGCAGCCTTCCGGCGATCCGGAATAGAGTGAAGGCTCCGCATTCACGCCGGCAAAATAACTGATCCAGAAATCCTTATGCTCCTTCTTCTCCGCATCGGAAAGTTCGTCCCCGGGATCCTTCCCGATGAACTCGTCATAGCGGATCGCGTTTCGGGATGTTCTGTCCCCGCTTATACGATCAAGGATCATCTGCCCTATCTGACAGAGGGAGTGACCGTCAATCACCAGATGATGGAAAAGCGCGATGAGAAATGATCCTCCTTCCTGTACCGGACGCAGCAGAACCTTCGTCTCCGCAGGAGCAAGAGATCTTTTCTGTTCCGAATCCCAAAGAGCGTTCGCTTCCTCAAGAGTCACGGTCTTACCGAGGATGCAGTGGGAATCCTTCTGGGGATTTTCCGAAAGATATACTTCGTTATCTTCCGTTACCAGCTGAAGATGAAAGAGCGCCGTCTCCTTGATGACCCAGTCGGCCGCCTCGCAGACTTCTCCCGCTTCGTGTTCAGGCAGATACAGCCGGAATCCGATCGTATTCACAGCCTCGCCCGGAAAGGCCTGTTCGTTCATCCACATGCCGTATTCCGACTGGCTTAGCGTCCTCTTGTTCATACCTCGTTTGTCTCCTTTTTCCTGTCTTTTTCGTTTTGAATCATAAAAAACGCAAATCCGCCGATCACGAAAACGGCAGATGTAACGATCAGCAAGATCAGACTGCTCTGCGGGTCGGGTCCTCCCGTTCCGAAAAATCCGCCGGCTTTTTCGGCCGTTTCGGCTTCCATTGCAAAAAGAGCGGCTTCCTTCTGAAGCGTTTCCTCTTCTTCCGCCGTCAGGGCCGAAAGCTGTTCGTCGGCCGCCACGGCCGCCAGTTCTTCGTCCGTGGGGCCTTCCTCCGTATCTTCTTCGGTGCTTTTTTCTTTTTCCGCTTTAAGAGCCGCCAGTCTTTCTTCCTCGGCTTTCTTTTCCTCGGCCTCCTTTGCGGCCTCGGCCTTTTTCTCTTCCGCTTTTTCTTCCTTTGCTTCCTCGGCGGCTTCTTCCGTTGCGGCCTTCTGTTCCTCGGCCTTCTTTTTCTGCTCATCCTTTACGGCATTCCTGACCGCCGCCTGCGTTGCCGCGGATGCGCCGTTCGGATTCGGCACCGTCCGTACCTCCGAAGAGATCGATTCAAGAGAAAGCGAGGCCGTAGCGGCTTCACTTTGTTCCACAAATCTGCTGCTCTTATAGCGCCTGAAGCCCGTGATCTCGCTTCCGGGCCTCACATCGTTAAGAACGTTATAGTCGGACCAGGATTCCCCGTCAAAACTGTATTCGCAGCCTGCGGCCAAGGGGATCGTGACGATGTAGCTTACGACCCCGTCATCGGATACATTGATCTCGGATTCCAGTTCAAAGGGGCCCGGGGCCCGAAGATCTCCTACCTTCGCCACATACTCGGTCTCGTTTCCGTCTTCGCTTAAGGAAGCCGTAAGCTCCCCCCTTGTATTCGTCGCCCGTACGACCACGCAGAGCCTGCAGCCCACATCCTCCGGCTGCACCATATAGGCCCTGTCCGTCCCGATGACGATCTCCTTTATCTCATACTTTTCCTCATTTTCTTCCCAGTCCTCGTCATCCTCATCCTGAACGAGTTCGTATTCGCCGTCTCCGTCCTCGTCCTCATAGATCTTCTTTCGAACCTTCTCATAACGGATCCAGGTATAGGAAAGGGATCCGGGATCCTCGTTTTCGATCTCGGCCTCCGCCGTCAGAGTAAAGCCGATCCGGGCAGTCCCCCTGATGTATACCTCTCCCTCGATCATGGGATACTGCTCATTAAGGGCTTCGAGAGCCGCTTCCTTCGCCCGCTTTTTTTCTTCCTCCTGCTTCTTCTTCTCATCCTCCTCGTCATCGCCGTCCGAGGTCTTCTTCGCTCCGTCGTTCGTAAGGCCGGATGAGAATGAGCATACGGAAAAAGCCGACCCGAAAAGCCCTGCGCAAAGAATTGCGCAAAGCAGGATCGTAAGGAAACCTATTCTGTTCTTAATACGGCAGGTTTTCTTCATCAGCCTCTTTTTCACCGGCCTGCTGTTCAGCCTTCTTCTTCCTCTTCCGGAATGGTCTCCGGATCATAAAGTGCAAGTTCCGCATGATAGGCCGTTTCGATCTTTCTGGCCCTGTCACCGAGAAGTCCGGCGGCGAGTTTTTCCGACCGTTCGTTCAATACGGGGATATAAAGCTTTTTTTCTCCCGCAAAGGATTCCGAGGCGGATACCACATGCCGGAAGAGCTGCAGGAGCTGTACCGGTGTTCCGTCGTTCCTTGCCCAGAGAAGATAGAGCGAATCCGGATCCGTTTCATCCGCGGTAAAAAGCAGGCAGGCCGGAATCTTTCCGTCCTCAAGCTTCACGCAGGAGATGGTCTCCTCGATGGCTCCGCTGTCCATATCGGGCTTCAGGTCAATATCCTCGTCATAGAGCAGCTTTTTCTGCATTGTCGTAAGATCTCCGTAGGAGGTCACGTCATCCGCTCCGCCGGCAAGGTCCCTGATCGCCCTTAAATCCTCAAAAGTCGTAACGAAACAGCCTCCCGGCTTCTCACTGATCTCAAACTCAAAGGAGGAAAGAAAATCCGGGATCGAGGATTTTACATCCTCCCGAAGATCATAATCGCAGACCACTCTCGTAACCTCGGTCTGAGCCTCAAGATAGTCCCCCATCTCGCTCATCAGCTCGGAGGCAAAGCCCTGACGCCGGTATTCCGGGCGTACATAAATGGACAGGAGCTCCGCCGTGCCGGGATCCGAAATCCTAAATACGATAGCCCCGAAAGGAACCGAATCATCCGCAAGCCCGAGGGCTGCCGTATCTTCGTCCGCGATATGGGGATATGCGCTCTCCCGGATGATGGGCCGGAAGGAAGACGCGTTTTCAGGTGTGATCAAAACAAGTTCTTTCATATAAGCGAATCCTCCTTAAGCCGTTCTCTGCAATGCCCTGTACTCTTCCTGGGTAAGTCCTGCCACCTGCATGATCTGCTCCGCGGTCATCTGCTTCCCGCTTAAAAGATCACAGATGTTCATAAGTTCATCCATCGATCCCTGCTGCACACGGGCATGATCGAGATAAGGCGATTCCGGTGATCTCACCGCATCCTGCAGGGTTTCGATCTTTCTTTCAAACTTCTGCATGATGAGATCGAAAGCTGCGGGATCAAGCCCCGAGCAGTCCACTACTCTTCCGCCGTATTTATCGCCGATCTCATCCGTCCTCAGTCCGCCGAAACTCGACATGAATTCCGGGTTGCCCGTTCCGTGCTTATGCCCCGTCTGATTCTGTACGCCGGGCGCGTCGCTTTCAAATCCGATGAGGAGCCCCGTATAGGAGGTCTCATCCCCCTTATCCACATGCATATAGATGTGACCACCGCTCCCGTCGTTTTTGATCCGGCGCATCTGTCCGTTCACGCCGGGAACTCCGGGATTTCCGAGACCGCCCACTGCGACATTCATTCCGTGCTGATTCCAGTACCAGCCGAGGGGCATCTTCTTTTCGATCAGGTCGCTCGATCCGTCCACACGCTTTCTGTGGAGCCTGTGGGTCGCCGCCGTCCGCTTTTTGAATCCCCTTGTATCCATATCACGGCCGCCGCCGTCCGCTGCCTTCGGGAGCGTAAAGGCGACACGGGAGCAGTGTGCGAAAGCGCTTGCCATGCTGTCGTCCCAGGTGCCCGGCTGTCCCTTGGTATACTTCTTTAATCCGCCGAGATGGGCCATAAAGAGCGTCTTCATCATAAAGCGCTGTGAAATCTGGTTCTGAAGCCGTTCTCCCTGCGTCGTCACGGTCTCATCCGGCAGGGTATACATCGTGGAGCTCATGATCCTCTGGTTGCAAAGATCCTCGATGGCGCTGAAAAACTGCGTCGGAAGGCTCTGGAACACACCGCCGTTCACCGTGCCGCCCTTTGCGAGGATCGAGATTCCGATCCTGAAGAGCGGATGCATGAGAGCGGAAACACCGCCGTTCTTAAAAAGGGCGTTCACAAAGTCTTCCGGTGAGGTAATGTTCCCGTTGAACTGGAAGCCCTCCATATATTTTTTCGCCGCAAGATTCCGGAGCACCGGATCCAGCTGCTCAAGATTCGAACAGTCATCCTGAAGAAGCACCTTGCCCAGAAGCTCCTCCTGGGTAACCTCTTCCTCTGTTCCGTCTTCGTGGGGGATCTTCGTCTTCTTGTCAAGGACCTCTTTCTTTCCCCAGGTGGTGAGAACGGACTGCTCATCCGCGAATTCCGTGGTAACCTGTTCCATCGCCGCGTTGTAGCTGTCCTGCCCTTCCGTCTTATGGCGCTCTTTGATCGCCTTTCTCTCTCTCCGGGACTTTCCGACCATCTCCTGCTCTTCATCCCTCTGAAGATCGGCAGGGATCGTCGCCACATCCTGCTTCAGGGTCATCATCCCCGCTCTGGTGATCGTGACCGTTGCGGCCGTATGACGGCGAAGGTAAAGATCGGCCTCCCTGTCATTAAGCCCCATCCTGAGAAGATCCGGGCGCAGTCTCGCCTCATACCGGTCGCGGGATTCGATCCTTGTGGGGTCAAAGGTCCTGCGGTAATAGTCCTGCGCTCTCTGATCCTTCAGGGAAGTCCCCTGGAGTTCTCCGCTTAGCGTCTTTTCTCTTCTCTGTTGAAGATTTAATGGCGGCATAATATTCCCTCCTTTTCACATCAGGTCAGTCATGCAGCAGATAGGCATAACCGCCGTAATCTCCGTCAAACGCGATCCGTTTCAGTTTCGTGTTTTCTCTGTATACGGCTTTCATGATGTGCCGCATCGCCACTTCACCGCCCTCCGCGGCTCCGTAGAATACGGCATTCAGTACGATGTTTTTGATCTCTCCGCCGGAAAGTTCGAATTTCTCGGCCAGGAAATCGTAATCGATATCTTCGGAAACCGGCACTCCGCTCCCGAAGGAACTCTTCCAGATCTCTTTTCTCGTATCCCTGTCGGGAAGCTGGAAGCTTACGACATAGCGGATCCTTCGCATAAATGCGGAATCGATATTCTGAAGATTGTTCGTGGCCAGTATGACGATCCCGTCATATTCCTCGATCCTCTGCAGGATAAAGGAGATCTCGGTATTCGCGTATTTGTCCTTCGCGTCCTTGACTTCGCTCCTCTTGCCCATGACCGCGTCCGCTTCATCGAAAAAGAGGATCATATTGCTCTTCTGCGCTTTTTCAAACACCTCTTCGAGACGCTTTTCCGTCTCGCCGATGTATTTGTCAACGATCTGGGAAAGATCCACCTTATAGAGTTCGAGTCCGAGCTGTCCGGCAAGCGCATGTACCGTCATGGTCTTTCCGGTTCCCGGAGGACCCGCGAGGATCACGGAAACGCAGCGCCCGTAGGCGTATTTCTTCTTCAGCCCCCAGCCGTCGTACACCTGATAACGGAGTTCCACCTGATGGCAGATGTCCTCGAGCACCGAACGGTTATGAGGATCGATCTTCAGATCATCCAGCGAAAAGCCGGGCTCCACCCTTTTAATGTTTTCATAGCGTCCGTCATCGAGCACCTCATAGCAGAGACGGCAGATCATCCTTTCATCGGGGACCTCCCCCACCGCCGCCGCGGTATTGAGTGCTTTGACGACCCTTCGCACCTGTCCGGCCGTCAGCATCATCTTGGAGGAAAGATTCGGTGCCAGTCCCTTCAGTTCCTCCGGAAGGAGATTCTTCCAAAGCAGGAGCGAAGGAGCGGCCCCTCCCGGGATCTTCATTGTAAGGACCTCGCCGCCAAGCGAAGGGAGAAGCTTTACCTCCGGTTCCGTAAGCAGGAAGAGCGGAAAAATGACATACCTGTCATAAAGTTCTCTCATCCGGTCGATCAGAAATACAGTATCCTTTGAGCGGACAATATTTCTTACAACAAGCGCCCTGTTTTCAAGAAGGCAGGTCCTGATCAGCCTCCGGAATACCTCCCTGGGCTCAGATGTTCCGAGCAGATAGGAAAAGTCCACGGCAAGAAGGGAAAGAGCGTTTTTTGCCGCGACAATCGCCGCCGCCGTATACCGCCCGCTTTCCTTTTCACCGCTGATAAGAACCGTAAAGGAGCTCCTTATGCCCCGGGCCTTCCGGCTTTCAAAGAGCCGTTCCACTCGCTCCGAAAGACCGCTTACCTCCTCTTCCATCCCGTAACAGGCCGGAAGCTCTTCGTTAAGATCCCTTACCTTTGCAAAATCCGAAAATCCGGGATCCGTCATGGCACAGCCCCCGAGATAGGCGGTCAGGTAGCGGTCCGGCGTATAAACCGCACGGTAGAACTCTCCCGTTGTGTCCTCCGGTTCGCCGAATAAAAGACGTATCATTTCATCGGCCTTCTGCATCCGGAAGATCCCCCTGTCGATCCCCTCCGGAAGCCCCGATACGAGCGCAGCCGTAAGGATCGTAACGCCGTTTCCGTTTCCCGGCGATACAAGGTCCAGGATCTCCTTTGCAGCAGGCTCTATGAGGCAAAGAGCCGTAAGCTCCAGAAAGGTCCGAACGATCCCGTCGTCGCTTACCGCGATGAGGGAGGAAAGCCGCTGTCCGGAAAGAGTGGTCTCGGGATCCGTCACGGTAAAAGGATCCTCCCAGGATACGGCTTCATGAAAAAGCTGCTCTTCCGCTTCATAGACGCCGAAATCCTCCGGGAGATCGCCGACGATCTTCGGATACCGCGAAAAAACCGTTTCCTCTCCACGGTCCGAAAAATATTCCGACAGTCTGATCGCCGCTACGGCCGCCAGTCTTTTCATCTTTCGCGCTTACGCTCCTTACCCCTTCTATGCCAGCCCCACCTGATCCGCGTAGGGCTCGAAATCCGACTTCGTAAATACCTTCCCGACCTTCACGAATTCATACTTGACGGCCAGAAGATAATGCTTCATATGCACCTGTCCGCCCGCTTCCGGATCGGCTGCGGCCAGGAATGCCGCGTTCAGGATGCAGTTCTTGATATTACCGCCGACGAGCTCATACTTCTCGGCAAGATAGCGGATATCCACATCCTCCGCAAGAGGTGTGCCCTTCGGGATCGTGGTACGCCAGAGCATTTCTCTCGTATCCACATCCGGGAACTGGAATTCCACGATGTATTTCATACGGCGGAAGAAAGCCGGGTCGATGTTATGTTTGTAGTTCGTAGCCAGCACCGATACTCCGTCGTAGCCCTCAACCTCCTGCAGGAGCAGGGCGGTCTTGTTGTTGTTGGAGGACTGGTTCGAGCCGCCGTCATCGCTTCGTTTCGCGAAGAGGGTGTCGCACTCATCGAAGAAAAGCACCACGTTGCACTTTTTCGCCTCCCGGAAGATCATGGAGATGGATTTTTCCGTTTCACCGACATATTTATCAATGACCTTGGAAAGATCCACACGGTAAAGTTCAAGATTCAGTTCGTGGGCGATCACCTGCGCGCACATGGATTTACCGGTACCGGGGGCTCCGAAAAGAAGCACCGAAAGTCCGCGGCCGTACGGATATTTTTTCGTATAATTCCAGTTCTCGTAAACCTGTTTGCGGAAGTTCATCTGATCGATGGCATGAAGGATGGTCTCCTTCTGGGTCGGATTCATTACGATATCCTCAAATCCGAAGTTCGCCTTGATCTTGGTGGCTTTCTGGGTAAGTTCCGAGCTCATCTGTGCGTAGCAGCCCTGGAAGAGCACCTCCCGGGAAATGATCGATTCCTTTCTCATGGCAGCCAGGGATCTCGCATGCTTCAGCGCGTCATGGATCTTTCCGGCCGTAAAGAGGAATTTCGTTGACATCTCGAGAAGATCGATCTCATCCGCAAGTTTGAAGTTTTTCGAATAATACTCCCAGCAGGCCTGCCGCTCACCCGTATCCGGCGTGGGAAGTTCCAGCTCCGTAAAGGCATTGGAAGTCATATCCTTCAGATTCAGGTGCTCCTTACTCATCGCGAATACGAGGATCTCCTTGTCCGTCATCCGGTTAAAGGCAAGGTCCATATAGCCGAAGAATTTTTCCTTTTCCTCCTCGTGGAAGGAAAGATCGGTCAGGCAGGCGCAGGCTTCGGTCAGGATGCATTCACGGACTGCGGCCCAAAGCGCCTGATCCACGAAACGGAAATCATAGGAAAAGAGTTTCTTGCAGTTGATGGTGATCGCGCGGAGGCCGGTCTCCTCACAGAATTTCTTTACGAAGAATCTCCGTCCGCTCCCTTCATCGCCGAAATAATAGAAGATCCGGACGCCGTCCCCGTAGGAGATCTTCATGGCATCGAGAGCACCCGCGTTCGCCATGATCGGATCCAGTTCCTCATCCCCCGTAAGCATCGAGAAGAAGCGGTCGTAATTCTCATCCAGTTTCATCGGGTGGCGCCCGAACAGGAAGTCGATCATCCGCTTATCCGGGGAGACCACGGTGGAAAAAGGCATACTCTCCCGGACCTCCAGCCGCAGTATCGGTATCAGCTGTTCGAGGCATTCCGACATATCCGCATAAGCATTCGTGATGGAAAAACTGTCTCCGAAATACAGTTTGGCCGCCGATTCGATGGTGGGGGCGGAAAGATTTCCGTTTTCGTTGATGATCTGAAAGACGCCGGCATAATCCGTCTGTGTTGAAGAAAGAATGCCGCAGGCAAAACAAAAGAGAGTGAAGGGTTCAAATCCGAGACGATCCGTCAGAGTATAGAAAGGCAGCGCGGTTCCGCCCTCCACGGTGGCTTTTGCCTTGTCCGCGATACGGAGCAGCTCCTCCTCGATGGAAAAGTTTTCCTCCACGGTCTCCTTTTCCTTATCACCGGCTCCGGCATTATCCGACTCGCCGAACTGGCCGAGGATCGAAAGGAGATCCGGATCGATCCCGATATCGTCCTCTTCCTTCTCCTCGGTTCTGTCCGGCTCTTCCCCGGTCAGTTCCTTCAGACTGTCGCGGAAATGATCGAGTTTTTCTCGGCAGATGTCTCCGGCGATCTCGAGATCGGGGTAGAGAACGTTCTTGTAGCCGCCGTTCCCGGAGGCATACATGACCTTCATAACGGAAAGATACCGGTCCATCGCGGTATTCACCACGTGGAAGATATGCGCCATATAATCGCCATAGTTCATAAAGGCGTCGGTTTTTTCCTTCTTTGCTGCCATATTCTACATGTCCTCCGTCCGGAATACCGCGGTCCGGTCAAAGACGCTTTCCATGGAATTGATCCCACCGAAACTTTTTTCCTCAAAAACTCCCCTGTTACGGTTTACGCTCTCCTCGCGCTTCCGGTCCGCGTAAAGAAGAGTATCCTCCTCCTCCCCGGGACCTTTTTTCCGGTTTTTCTGCCGGTTCATCCGGACCAGCCGGTCATCGATCTGCATTTTCCGCGCTCCCGCCTACCGTTACTTCGTTTTCCGTGCCGGCGGCCTCCGGCAGTGTTACGAGGGCCGCATTCGAGGAACCCTGTCCCGTGCCGACGGTTTCGCCGAGAACAAGAAGGGTGTCGCCCCGGTCTTCCCCTTCGGTATATCCCGCCAGAAGAAGTCCTTCATCATACTCTTCCTTTGTAATCTCCGTAAAGGCAAGATATTCATTGAAGCAAAAGCCCGTATGTCTGCCGTCTTCGGATATGATCTTCGACCAGGTATCCCCCCGCTCGAGAACATAGCCTTCGTGCCCCGGGTCGATCCTGCCGAGGATCTTCGCCTGAAGAGAGGGCTCTTCCCTTACCCGGAGTCCCTGAGAAGAATGACTTGCCCGGAAACGGTAATAATGTTCCTCCGGAATTTCCGGCTCTTCGGCTTCTTCTACGGAGGGCTCCTCAACATACGGAGTGTCCCCCGTATCTTCCAGCCTCTGTTTCGTCTCTTCGGAGATTCCGTCGGAAACATCCCCCGTGATCCTGCCGCCGAGGGAGGCCTTCTCCTCACCGGTCTTCTCGGTAAACTGCCTTCCTCCGAAAAGGAGCAGGGCGATCGCCGCGATCACGATATATACCAGCATCATCAGAAGAAGCAGATTTGATCCCCGTCTCATAATGCCTCCTTATCCGGCGCCGGAGTCCGCCTGTTGGCAGGAAGCTGGATATAGATTCCCATTCCCTTTCCGGGAGTCGACTGTCCGTAGATCGTTCCTCCGTAGGAATCCACAATGGCCTTCGCCTGAGTCAGGCCAAGGCCGTTTCCGCTGATCCTGTTCGAGCCCTGGAAATTCAGTTCGAAGATGTGCTTCGTCTCGTCTTCCGGAAGCCCTTCTCCGGTGTCCTTGAGAACGATGAAGATATCGTCGTCGATGGTCGAGATCGTGATCACCAGAGATCCCGAACGGTTCATGTATTTAATGGAATTGTCGATGATGTTGCGAAAGAGGATCCTGAGCCTTGAGGGCTGAGCCATTACGAACAGCGACTCCTCCGAAGAAGAGATCCTGATCGTGATGCCCGCACGCTGGGCATCCCCGGACAGTTCCTCGATGACATTCCGGCAGGCCCGGATGATGTCGATCATCGCGATCTCCTCATCCGTTTTCGGAAGGAAATCATTGATGTCCGTCTTCGCAAATTCCGCTTCTTCCTCCGCAGTCCTGACGGCGACCTTCAGCCGCTCGATCTCATCGGAATCGCCCTTCGTCCGCTCTTCAAGCTCGGCAAGCCGGGACTTCTTTTCGGAAAGTTCCTTTTCCTGCGCATCGAGGGCTTTTTGCATGGTCACCTTTTCCGCCTCGGACTGCGCCTTAAGGACCGACAGTTCCTGCTGGACCTCGTCCGTCCCGGTATAGTCGTTTCTCTCCGTGCTGAAGATAAAGCAGAGCGCGATCAGGCACAGGCTGTGAAGCAGCAGAAGGTTCACCGTAAGTCTCGGTGAAAATC
>JAILLW010000056.1 GCA_024692955.1 Lachnospiraceae bacterium
ACCACCGGATAGCCCAGCTTTTCCGCGATGGAAAGAGCCTCTTCCACGGAATAGGCCACCTCGGAGCGGGCCATTTCGATCCCCAGCTCCTTCATGGTATTCTTGAATTCGATCCGGTCCTCTCCCCGTTCGATGGCATCCACCTGTACGCCGATGACCTGTACGCCGTATTTGTCCAGCACGCCGGCCTTGTAGAGCTCCGAACATAAATTAAGACCGGACTGTCCTCCAAGATTCGGAAGAAGGGCGTCAGGTCTTTCCTTCGCGATGATCCGCTCGAGGCGTTCCACATTCAGCGGCTCAATATACGTTACGTCCGCGGTCTCGGGATCCGTCATAATGGTCGCGGGATTGGAATTGACGAGAACGATCTCGTATCCGAGTTTTCGGAGTGCCTTGCAGGCCTGCGTTCCCGAATAGTCAAACTCACACGCCTGTCCGATGATGATCGGTCCGGAGCCGATGATCAGTACTTTATGAATATCTGTTCTCTTGGGCATAATGCGTACCTCCAAATCTGCCTTAAGTCTCTTAACATTCACCGTTCATAATATCAAATACGTGCCGCGTTCGCAACGAAAACAGCCGTTATTGAATACTCAAAAGATCAAACAGACTGATCTGGTTGGAATCCGGGATATCTCCGAGGAGTCCGAGCCTGTCAAAAGTATCCGTAATGGTCCTTGATACGTGGGTCCGTTCGCGGAAATCATCCTTGGAAAGGAAGGGTCCGTCCTTGACCGCCTCCACGATGGCGTCCGCCGCGGCTTCCGCCACTCCGTCGATGGCGGTTAGGGAGGGCATGATCTTATCGCCGAACACCTGGAAATGCCGGGCATGCACTTTTTCAAGGTCAATGGGCATGAAGGAAAAGCCCCTCTCGTACATTTCCTGAACGATCCTCATATCCTTCAGCATATTCTCGTCCTTGGGGGAGGGATTCTCCATTTCCTTAAGCTCGTTCATCCTTCCCAGCATCATATCGTAGGAAATGCACATTGCCTCATAGTCAAAGGCCTTTGAGCGGATCGTATAAAAGGCGGCGTAATAGGCCAGCGGATAATTGATCTTGAAATATCCGATCCTCCAGGCCATCATGACATAGGCTGCCGCGTGAGCCTTCGGGAACATGTATTTGATCTTTTTGCAGGATGTGATGTACCAGTCGGGCACTCCGTTCCTTATCATCTCCTCTTCCCATTCCGGCTTCAGACCCTTGCCCTTCCGGACGGATTCCATGATTGTAAAGGAAAGGGAAGGCTCCACTCCGCAGCTGATGAGGTAGATCATGATATCGTCACGGCAGCAGATGCAGTGGGAAAGGTCCGCGACCCCTTCCTTGATGAGAGTTTCCGCGTTTCCGAGCCATACATCGGTGCCGTGGCCGAGGCCGGAGATCCGGATCAGGTCCGAGAAATTCTTCGGCTTCGTGGTAAGGAGCATCTTGATGACGAAATCCGTTCCGAATTCCGGGATGCCGAGGGAGCCCGTCATCACGCCGTCGATCTGCTCCGGTCTGATCCCGAGAGCCGCGGTGTTCTGAAAGAGGCTCATGACCCTTTTGTCGTCCAGCGGAATGGAAGTCGGATCCACGCCGGTCAGATCCTGAAGCATGCGGATCATGGTCGGATCATCGTGTCCGAGGATATCCAGCTTCAGCAGGTTGTGGTCGATGGAATGATATTCAAAATGAGTCGCGATGATCCCCTCATCCTGAGGCGGATGCTGGACAGGTGTAAAGGAGTTGATATCCTCTCCCATGGGCAGCACGACGATGCCGCCGGGATGCTGTCCCGTGGTCCTTCTTACTCCGACGCAGCCGGCGGTGATCCGGTCGATCTCCGCAGGACGCTTATGGATCCCCTGCTCCTCGAAATAATGTTTTACATAACCGTAGGCGGTCTTGTCCGCCAGGGTGGAGATGGTCCCCGCCCGGTAGGTCTGGCCCGCTCCGAAGATCACCTCGGTATATTTATGCGCCTTGGACTGATACTCCCCGGAGAAGTTCAGATCGATGTCCGGCTCTTTATTTCCCTTGAAGCCGAGGAAGGTTTCGAAGGGAATGTCAAAGCCGTCCTTCACAAGCATCTCTCCGCAGACGGGGCAGCGCTTGTCGGGAAGGTCGCAGCCGGCATTTCCCACATGGGCCCTGATCTCCTCGGAATCAAAGTCCGTATAATGGCACTGCGGGCAGCGGTAATGAGCCCCGAGGGAATTCACCTCCGTGATCCCCGCCATAAAGGCCGCGAGCGAAGATCCCACGGAACCGCGGGAGCCCACGAGATATCCGTCCTCCACGGATTTCCATACCAGTTTCTGTGCGATGATATACATAACGGCAAAGCCGTTGGAAATGATGGAATTCAGTTCCTTTTCCAGCCGCGCGGTCACAACCTCCGGCAGTTCCTCACCGTATAGTTCGTGGGCGCGGTCGTAGCAGATCCTCCTTAAGGTCTCATCAGAATGCGGGATCACCGGCGGACATTTATCCGGGCGTACCGGAGAGATGGAATCGATCATGTCCGCGATCTTCCGCGTATTGTCGATCACGACCTCACGGGCCTTCCTGTCCCCGAGATAATCGAATTCCCGGAGCATCTCCTCCGTGGTCCGCAAAAAGAGCGGCAGATCGTTGTCATCCTCGGAGACCATATTCCGGCCCGCCATGATGATCCTCCGGTAGATCTCGTCTTCGGGATCGAGGAAATGCACATCCGAGGTTGCGACCACGGGTTTTCCCCATTCCTCGCCGAGCTCGACGATCCGCTTATTGATGGCGATGATATCCTCTTCCGACCGGATGCCTTCATAATCCTCCTTGTCCGAAGCGATCATAAAATGATTGTTCGAAACGGGCTGGATCTCCAGATAATCGTAAAAACCGAGGATCGAGGAAAGGCGCTCCTCCGAAACGCCCTCGAGGAGCGCACGGTAGAGCTCGCCCCTCTCGCAGGCGGAGCCCACAAGGATCCCTTCCCGGTATTTCATGATAAGGGACTTCGGGATCCTCGGTTTCCCGTTGAAATACGTAAGATGGGATTCCGTGATGATGCGGTAGAGGTTCTCTCTTCCGGTGTTGTTTTTCGCAAGCAGTACCACATGGTACATAAAAAGGCGCTTTACGATCTCGCCCCGGAAGCTCTCCCCCAGTTCGTTAAGGCCGGAGAGCGTATCGATCCCGCGCTCGGAAAGCATGGAAAGGAAACGGACGAAGATCTTCGCCGTGGCTTCCGCGTCATCCACGGCACGGTGATGGGAAAGGAGTTCGATCCCCAGCTTTTTGCAGACCGCGTCCAGCCTGTGGCGCTTCATGTCATTCAAAAGGATCCTTGCCATCTGCATCGTATCCGCCCAGGTAAAATCGCAGGGAAGAGAAAGGCGTTTCGCGTTTTCGATAATGAAGCTCATATCGAAGGAGGCGTTGTGTGCCACCAGCACCGCGCCTTTGCAGAATTCAAGGAAGCGCGGCAGGACTTTTTCCACGGGATCCGCGTCCCCGACCATCTTGTCCGTGATATGGGTCAGTTTCACGATATTGTAGGGGATCGGCACCCCGGGATTGATGAATTCGGAAAAATGATCCGTGATCTTTCCGTCGACCACCTTCGCGGCTCCGATCTCGATGATGCGGTTCTTTACGGGAGAAAGTCCCGTGGTCTCGATGTCGAATACCACGAATTCCCCCTTAAGATCCTGCCCCCTGTCGCCGTTCACGATGGAGACCTCATCATCCACAAGATAGCCTTCCGTCCCGTAGATCACCTTGAAGAATTTCTGTCTGTCGGGACGGATCCCCTGTTCCTCACACTGGGCTTTATAATTTTCATAGAGCTTTTCCCAGGCGTGATTCGCCTCCGGAAAAGCGGATACCACGCCGTGGTCAGTGATCGCGATGGCGGGATGTCCCCATTCATAGGCCCGCTTCACGATATCCTTCACGTCGCTCACACCGTCAAGTTCCGACATCTTCGTATGGCAGTGAAGCTCCACTCTTTTTTTCTTTTCATCATCCTTCCGCACCGTGCGGAAATCCGGGATCGCCTTGACTCCCCTCACATGGGAGAGAGAAAGCTCCTTGTCAAAGGTATCATAGGAAACCGGGCCTTTTACGCTGACGAATTTCCCTTCCTTAAGACGCTCCCTGATCCCGGGGGCCTCCTCAAGCTTCAGGAAAAGCTTGAACCGGAGAGTGTCCGTAAAATCGGTAAGATCGCAAAGAAGGATGCACCTTTCGCCGTCCTTCAGGGCGCGCTCGTCCACCTTGATGATCTGTCCCCTGATCGAAACATCCGGAAGATCCGAAAGAATGCTCTCGATCGGAGTATATTCTTCCGGTTCGAAATCTCTTCCGTAGATCACATCCGGATTCTGAGGGATCTGCTTTTCCTGCATATTCTTATCCTTTTTGGCTCCTCTTTTCCGGCCCGCTCTTGCTTCCAGGGTAAGATGTTTTACCGGTTTTTCCTTATCCGCCCCGGCTTCCTTTTGCCCGCCGGCCGAATCCTTATCCGTTTCTTCCGAAAGCAGATCCCCGGCTGCTTTTTCTCTCATCCGGGCGATCTTCGCTTCGTATTCTTCCATATGCTCTTCGCGGTACATGTCCCCGAGCTCTTCTCCCGGCTCCTCATAGGCCTCGTCCTCGCCGGTCTTCCGGATCACGTCACCCCTTCTTACGAAAGGAAGGGCCTCATAGGCATCGGGATCCTCCTCTTCTTTCGGCGTATGGAAGGAAAAGGTCACCTTCACCGGAAGATTGCAGCGCTCCAGAAATATCTTTTCAAGGATTCTCTTCAGCTCGTCCTGCCTGCCCTCCAGATAGCCGTAATCCTCCACATCAAGATGCATCTCATCGTCCGAGAGGAAGGAAATGTCGGCCTGTTCAAAGAGGACCCTGCAGGCCATTCCCGCCATGGCAAGTTCCAGAAGGATGCTGCTCCTGTACTCTTCGAAAAGGGTCTTCGGCGTATAGGCGTCCGAAAGGTGAAAGGTCTCGTAGATCTTCACCTTTCCGGGATTCTGTTTCGAAAAGAGAAGTTTTCCCAGGGTCTTTTCAACCTTGAAGACGGATTCCTTCGGAATGATGTGATCCGAAGTCAGGTATACCTTTAAAAGGCTGCGGCTTCTTGTCGCCGCAACCCGTTCCACAGTAACCTCGTCAAACTGCCGCATGATCCGGTTATCCAGATCGAGCGTCCGGAATACTTCAAAAAACGTCTTCTGCATATGTCATTCGCCCCAATGGTCCAGTTCGTACTTAAGTGCGGGCAAAAGCTCCTCCTCGGGCATTTTCCGGATGATCTCTCCCTTTTTGATAAGGAGTCCTTCCCCGTCTCCTCCGGCGATCCCGATATCCGCTTCCTTCGCTTCTCCCGGACCGTTCACCGCGCAGCCCATGACAGCCACCTTAATGTTCAGGGGATAGCCCGCGACCATGGTCTCCACCCGGTTCGCAAGCGATATGAGATCGATCTTCGTCCGTCCGCAGGTGGGGCAGGACACCACTTCGATCCCGCCTTCCCTGAGGCCCAGTGTCCGGAGGATCAGTTTCGCCGTCTTTACCTCTTCCACGGGATCCCCGGTCAGGGATACCCGGATCGTATCGCCGATCCCCTTATCAAGGATCAGGGAAAGACCGATCGAGGATTTGATCGTACCTCCGAAAAGGGTCCCCGCCTCCGTGATCCCGACATGGAGCGGATAATCCGTCTTTTCGGCAATGATCTCATGAGCCTTTACGCACATGAGGACATCCGAGGACTTGATGGAAATGACGATCCTGTCATAATTCTCCTCTTCGATCATGCGTACCTTGTCAAGGGCGGACTCCGTAAGGCCCTCGGCCGTTACCCCGCCGTATTTTTCCAGGATCTCCTTTTCGAGGGAGCCGGAGTTCACTCCGACACGGATGGGCACACCGTATTCCTTCGCGGCCCGGACGACTTCGGAAAGCTTCTGCCTCCCTCCGATGTTTCCGGGGTTGATCCGGATCTTGTCCGCACCGTTTTCCATCGCGAGGATCGCCATCCTGTAGTCGAAATGGATATCCGCGACAAGCGGGATCCGGATGGCGGGCTTTATCTTCGCGATGGCCTTCGCCGCCTCCTCATCCGGCACCGTACAGCGGATGATCTCGCAGCCTGCCTCCTGAAGAGCCAGGATCTGGGCGACGGTCGCCTCCGCATCCTGGGTCCTCGTATTCGTCATGGACTGGATGAGGACCGGTTCTCCTCCTCCGATCACCCTGTCCCCGATCTTTATCTTTTTCGTGTGCTCCCTGTACATATTGCACTTTTCTCCTTTTTCCCAAGGCTTATCATACCACATATTGGGCTCTTTGTATTTTGGCAGATTGTACAAGATTTATTTCCGGATCCGGAAATCCCGGCTGAGAAAGGTATTCCCGCCGCCGTCTTCGGCAACGACCCGGATCCTCATATCTTCGGCGGGGAGCTGCTCCGCGGGGATCTCGATGCGTAGGCGGTCCGTGACATCATAGAAGCTCTCATTCCGCAAAAGCACCTTTTTTTCGGAAGCGTCCCGAAGTTCCACCCAAAGCTCGCTTTCCGGCTCCTTCACGGTGGCGTTTTCATAAGAACCCGGCAGCTCCCTTATCCATTTCAGAGAGGAAAACACCGAGGCACCGGATGCCCCGAGAAGTGCGAAGATCAGGGAAAAGATAATGACGCTCTTTTTATCCGCAAGAAAGATTTCCTTTTCCGGCCGGTAGAGATAATTCTTTTCCGGCTTCGGTACTCTCATGCAGATAAGAAGAAGGACAGAGACCGCAAAGAGCATCACCGGAAGCTTTTTGCTGACACCCCCTCCGGCGGCAAGGACCGCCGTAAGGAAAGCGGTCATAAAAGACGCCGCCACCGTGACGGTCCGAAGAAGCGCAAGGGCCCGGCCGTTCTCCCCGATCCTCATCCGGTATCTCAAGTCCTTCCGGAGGTCCTCCGTGGTCCGGTAGCGGTGATGTTTGTCGGGATCCATACAGCGTTCGATGATCCGGACCAGCTCTCCCGGCGTTTTTTTCTCGTAGGTTCTAGCCCCCTGCGCCTTTTCTCCCGTGACCAGTTCGTAGAACACCGCCCCGAGGCTGTAGATATCCGAAGACTCATCCGCCTCCTCTCCGCGAAAGAGCTCCGGTGCCGTATATCCCGGCGTTCCAAGGAGATCTTTTTCTCCCCGGAAGGAAGGATCCTTCCGGACGGACGCTCCCAGATCGATCAGCCTCACGTTCTCATCCGGCGTGATCATAATGTTGGAAGGTTTCAGATCCCGGTATATTATCTTTGGATTAAGGCCGTGAAGATAGCCGATGATCCCGATGAGCCGGTCCATGATAAGGGCGGCCTTCCCCGGCTTCAGCTTCCCCCTCTTTTTAAGATACAGGTCCAGGGGAAGGCCCTCCACATATTCCATAATGAGGTATCCCTTCCCGTCAAGGACCCTGTGATCATAGACGACAGGCAGTCCCTCGTGCTTAAGCTCCTTAATGAACGAAAGCTCCTTCAGGGAGTTTTCGTCCCCATCCGTGACCTTGACCGCCACGGGGATCTTAAGGTTAAGATCCCTTGCAAGGAGCACTTCCCCGAAGCCTCCTTCTCCCAGTTTCTTTATCACTTCATAGCGACCGAACAGTTTTTCTCCCATATTTTTCACCCCCTTTTCTATCCGACCCTGAAAAGGATCGCAGAAGCGTTGTCCTTTTCCCCGCTCTTTCGTATCCTTCGCCCCGCCTCCTTAAGCCTTCTTCCCATGGCTTCCTCATCCGGAAGAAGCTCCGGGGAAAAAAGATGCTCCGTTCCGGAAAGATGGGTATGAAAGCCGTCCGAGGCAATGAGAAAAACGCTTTTTCCGGTCAGATATCCCGTCTTCATAAAAAGCTTCGGTACGGGGAAACTACCGATGCCGGAAGAAAGGCTCCCGTCCGGGTTCCGGTCCGGGCGGCAAAGTGGGATGAGCCTTCCTTTCGAGCGCCAAAAGGCACGGAAGATCAGGCTGTCCCCCAGGTTGATCGCAAGATAGCGCCTCCCCACGATCAGGATCATGGAGAGAGTCGTTCCGAAGCTTACTTTCTCCTCCCTTCCGTATTCCCTCATCCTCATCGAGATCCCGATGAGTTCCCGGAGCATGCAGCGCCGGATCAGGGAAAAGCCCTTCTTCCGGTTTACGGCAGGAACGATCGTATGATAGAGCCCGCTCCTTAACCTCTCCAGCACAAAGCTTCCCGCTTCGGCCCCCAGATCGAGGGAGCCGATCCCGTCTGCCACCGCCGCAAGCACGATCCTTTTTCTTCCGGCGCGAAGGACACAGAACAGAAGGGAATCCTCGTTCCGGATCCGTTCGCCCCGGTCCCGGTATACTTCACCCGTTACCTTCAAACGTCTCCTCCCATCCGGGCAGGCCCGGAATCTGTTTATGCTTTACATGGAATATCCGCAGAGAATTCTGCTTTTCGTATCCGTATATTCGGATTATAGATCGTCTTTCCGACCGCTGTCAAGCGGAAAATGAGATTCAGCGGAAAAATTTCGTGATGTCGTTGAAGAATACGAAGACCACCAGAATGAGCAGAAGCGCCATTCCGGCAAGATGCACATAGCCTTCCTTTTCCGGCGGAACGGGTTTTCCCCTGACCGCCTCGATGAGGACAAAGACCAGTCTCCCGCCGTCGAGAGCGGGGATCGGAAGAAGGTTCATGACCGCCAGGTTCGCGGAAAGAAGCAGCGTGATATAGATCATATTCACGACCACGGATCCGACACCGTAATCCTTCGTCTCCTCGTAGGTATCGTCCACGATCTTTACCATGCCGACGGGTCCCGAAAGGGCATCCTTGTTAAGGGCTCCCGTAAAGAGGAGCCTGAGGCTCTGGACAGTGCTCCAGACCGCGTAATCCACTTCATAGAATCCGTAACGGAAGCAGTCAAGCACCCCGCATTTCTCATATCTTCCGTTGGTGATCCCGATATAGTAGCGCTGGTCCTCCGCGGAAAATTTCGGCGACAGGGTAACCCGGTTCTTCTGTCCGTTTCTCACATAGGTGATATCCAGAGGTTTTCCTTTCGAAAACATGGAGATAAAGGAGACTTCCTCCGAAAAATGCACATAATGGGTGCCTATCTTCGTGATCATGTCCCCGGGCATGAGTCCGGCCTCTTCGGCCGCGGAATCCTCCATGACCGTCTGGATCTCCGGAAGGATCACATAGGTCTGGGACATCAGGATCACGGCGAGAATATAGGCAAGGATCACATTGAACGCGGGGCCCGCAAGCAGGGTGGCGAACCTCGCCCAGACAGGCGCCTTCGAAAAGGCGGTATCGGAGCCGATGCCTTTTTCCTCCTCAAGGGAGTCCATCCCTTCGAAGACGCAGGCTCCGCCGAAGGGCAGCGCCCGGATCGAAAATTCGGTCCCGTCATGCATCCAGGAAAAGATCTTCGGTCCCACGCCGATGAAGAATTCGGCGGCATGGATCCCGTTCCGTTTGCCTATGATATAATGTCCGAACTCGTGGGAAACCACGATGATGCAGAACATCAGTATAAAGATGAGGATCGAAACGACCATCTTCGTTAATTCTCCTTAAGATACTCTCGGACTTCCGCCTCCGCGGAAAGGATCTCCTCCACCGAAGGAGAAGGGATCACCTTATGGGCGTCCATTGCTTTTTCAATCATATCGTAAATATCCGTAAAGCCGATCCTGTCATGAAGGAATTCGCCCACGGCATACTCGTTCGCCGCATTAAAGACCGTCGGCATGGATCCGCCAAGATCCATGGCCCGGAAGGCCAGCTTCAGCCCCCGGAAGGTTTCGATATCCGGCTTTTCAAAGGTGAGCTTCGAAAGTGCGAAGAAATCCACTCTTTCCCCACGGAGCGGTCTCCTTTCCGGATAGAATATGGCATACTGGATCGGAAGCTTCATATCGGGTACGCCGAGCTGGGCGATGATCGCGCCGTCTTCGTACTGAACCATGGAGTGGATGATGCTCTGGGGATGGACCACCACCTCGATCTTCTCTCTTTGCATATTGAAGAGCCAGGCTGCTTCCATGACTTCGAGCCCCTTGTTTACAAGGGTCGCGGAATCCACCGTGATCTTCGCTCCCATATCCCAGTTCGGATGCTTCAGGGCATCCGCCCGGGTCTTTCCCTTTAAGTCCTCATAGCTCATCCCGCGGAAGGGACCGCCGGAAGCGGTAAGGAGGATCTTTTCCGCCCGTTCCTTTCTTTGTCCCTCAAGGGACTGGAAGATGGCGCTGTGCTCGGAATCCACCGGAAGGATCCGGACACCGCATTCCTTCGCAAGGGGCATGATGATATGTCCCGCGGTCACCAGAGTTTCCTTGTTTGCGAGCGCGATATCCTTTCCCGCCCGGATGGCGGCGATGGTGGGACGGATCCCGATCATGCCGACGATGGCCGTGACCAGCATCTTTGAGGAAGGGTCCTCCGCAAGAGCGATCATGCCGTCCATTCCGGAGAGCACCTTTACATCCGTATCCTTCAGCCGCTCCTTAAGATCGGAGGCTGCTTTTTCATCTCCCATTACGGCAAGACGCGGCCGGAATTCCCTCACCTGTTTCTCCAGAAGGGATACATTCCGTCCCGCCCCCAGGGCGACCACTTCAAGATCCGGATTTTCTCTTACTATCTCCAGGGTCTGCGTACCGATCGAACCGGTAGAGCCCAGAACCGCGATTTTTTTCATATCATCAACCTATAAACAACAGTGTAAGAAAATAGATGACCGGCGCCGTAAAGACCACCGAATCGAACCGGTCCATCACCCCGCCGTGTCCGGGAATCAGTTTTCCGTAATCCTTGATCTCCATATCTCTCTTGATCCCGGATGCGGCCAGATCCCCGATCTGGGAGATCACGGCCCCCGCCGCGGAGATCCCCGCGAAAACAAAGGGTGTCGCAGCCGTTTTCGATATGGCGATATCGGAAGGCATGATCACAAAGTAAGCAAAAAGGAAGCCGATCAGCGCGGATCCGAAGATCCCGCCAAGGGCGCCTTCGACGGTCTTTTTCGGGCTGAGCACAGGCGTAAGGGGATGCTTTCCGAGGAGGATCCCGACGCAGTAGGCACAGGTATCGCAGATCCAGGAACTGATGAAGATCATCCATACCGCGTAGATCCCGCACTCAAGCTCCCTTGTCATATAGATGAAGCTCATCATAAAAGGCGCATAAACAAGGTTGAAGACGCTCATCATGATCTCCTTCGCCCCGTACTTCGGGAAGGTAAGAACATAGAGCGTCATGAAGGCGGAAAGGGAAAGGAATACCGTGATCAGAAGATAATTCCGGTCAGGCACGAAAAACATCACTGCGTAAAAAGCAAGAACGGCCGCATATCCGGCGATCTCCGGAGCCTTTTTCGAAAGGCCGCAGGCCGTCTGCAGCTCATGATAGGCCGTAAGGGAGAGCAGAAAAAGAGCCGCGGCAAGCAAAGGCCCTCCGGGGATCAGCACCCCGAGAGCAAGGAGAACAAGTACGATACTGCTTAAAAGACGTTTTCCGAACATCCCTGTCCTTTCTTCTGCTAAGCGTTCTTTTCCGGAGAGAGTCCTCCGAAGCGGCGCTCCCTCTTATTATAGGCTTCTATCGCACGATAGAGCTCCTCCTCGCTGAAGGCGGGCCAGGGAACCTCCGTAAAATAGAATTCCGTGTAGGCCAGCTGCCAGAGAAGGAAGTTGCTGATCCGGAGTTCGTTGCAGGTACGGATGAGAAGATCCGGATCCGGATAGCCCGCCGTGTCAAGCTCCGCGGAAAAAGTCTCTTCCGAGATCGTTTCCGGCAAAAGCTGCCCGTCAGATGCCTTTTTCGCGCACTTCCTTACGGCACGGACGATCTCGTCCCTTCCTCCGTAATTGATCGCGATGGTAAACTTAAGGCCCGTATTGTCCTTCGTCGCTTCCTCAAGCTCTTCGATGCTCTTTTGGATATCGGCATCCAGCCGCTCCTTGTCACCGATCACCCGGACCTTCATATTGTTCTTTCCGGCACGCTTCAGGGAGTCCTTCATATAATTCCGGAGAAGCTTCATAAGCGCCGAGACCTCGTCGTCCGGACGGTTCCAGTTCTCCGTGCTGAAGGCATATACCGTGAAATACTCGATCCCCGTATTCCAGGTGACCTCGCACATCTTTTCCACGGTCCTTGCCCCTTCGATATGCCCGTAGTTTCTCGGGAGTCCTTTTGATTTGGCCCAGCGGCCGTTCCCGTCCAGGATCACGGCCACATGGCGCGGTATCTTCAGATCTTTCAGTCTTTCGTTCATAAATATGCAAAGGGGGCAGGGTAAAACACCCTACCCCTCATATTCCTCATTTTCTATACAGTCATAATCTCTTTGGATTTCTCTTCCATCAGCTTGTCGATGTCCTTTACGAACCGGTCCGTAAGCTTCTGAAGATCCTCTTCCAGTTCCTTGACCTCGTCCTCGGAAACATCGTTCTTGGAAAGCTTCTTGAGGGCGTCATTCCCGTCACGGCGGATATTCCTTACCGCGACCTTGGCTTCCTCCGCTTTCTTTTTGACCTCCTTCACAAGGTCCTTACGTCTCTCCTCGGTAAGCTCCGGGAATACCAGACGGATCACCGCTCCGTCATTGCTCGGCGTGATGCCGATATCCGAAGCCAGGATCGCACGTTCGATATCCTTGATAAGGGATTTGTCCCAGGGCGCGATCTGGATCATCCTCGCCTCCGGGATGCTGATGTTGCCCACCTGCTGGATGGAGGACGGCGTCCCGTAATAATCCACCTTTACCTTGTCAAGGACATGCGGGTTCGCTCTCCCCGCCCGGATCCCCAGATAGTCTCCCTCCAGGAATTCATAGGTCTTTTTCATCCTGTCTTCGTAAGCTTTGATCCTGTCGTCCATTGAATACCTCCTTTTATAACCCCTAAGGCTTTCGTGATCTAAACGGTTACCTTCGTTCCGTGGAAGTTCCCTCTTACGGTATTCACAATGCCGTTCTCCTCGTTCAGGGAAAAGACCCACATGGGCATTTTGTTGTCCCTTGCAAGGATCGATGCCGTCATGTCCACCACCTGAAGGTTCCGCCGGATCACTTCGTCGATGGTGATCTCGTCGAAGCGTACGGCATCCGGATTCAGATGCGGATCACTGTCGTAAACACCGTCGATGGATTTCGCAAGGAGTATTCCGTCCGCGTCGATCTCCACCGCTCTCAATACTACCCCCGTATCGGTGGAGAAATACGGATGTCCCGTACCTCCCGCGAAAAAGACCACCATATTGTGTGCGAAATACTTGTTCACCCGGTCCTTTGAGAAGAGTTTCGTGAAACTCCCGCATTCAAACGGCGTAAGCACCGCGGTCTTAAGGCCCACGCTCCGGAAGATCTCGGAAACGTAGATGCAGTTCATCACCGTGGCGAGCATTCCGATCTGGTCGGCTTTCGTCCGGTCGATATTCTCCGAAGTCCTGCCCCGCCAGAAATTGCCGCCTCCCGTTACGATCCCGACCTCGCAGCCTTCGTCGGTAAGTTCCTTTACCTGACGCGCCACCTTCAGGATCGTCTCATCATCAAAACCGGTATGCTTTTCTCCGGCGAGAGCCTCACCGGAAAGCTTCAGCATGATTCGCTTCATTCTTTACCCCTTCGCTATGCTCCTTATTTCATCTTTTTCAGTTCTTCAAAGAAGCTGGTCGGATTGACTTCCGCATAGCACTGCGAGCACATACCCTCGATCACGGCACCGTTGTTGATCTGAACCGATTTGGACTTGATATTGCCCATCACGATTGCGGACGCATCCAGGATCACGGGACCCTTGACATCGATGTCGCCCTTGACCGCGCCCGCGATCACGGCCGAAGTTGCCGAAATATTCCCGATGATAACGGAGGACTGTCCCACCTTGATGGGGCCGAGGCTCCTGACATCGCCGGTGATCTTGGCTCCCTCGGCGAAGATCTCCGCCGCGGAGGAATCCCCCTGGATCGTGCCCGTGATATTGAGCTTTCCGAGGGCTTCCACATTGCCGACCACGGAGCCCAGGATCTCAAGAGAACCTTCCGTCGCCATATTGCCGTTGATGATCATCGAATGCATGATCGTGGAAACCTCATCCGCCGCGATCCGGTTGCCGGACGGACTTACCGGTGCGAACGAGGGGCCTGCGGCGGGAGCGGCATCAAAAGCCGTATCCTGATAGCTGTCCCTGTAGTCGCCCTGATCCGATGCTTCCGGAGAAGCATCCGTGCCGGAGTGTTCGGACGCGGCCTCAAGATTATCGAGCATCGCATCCAGTTCATCATTGGAAAGCTCGCCGATATCCGCAGGCAGTTCGATCTCCGCTGTGCTTCCTTCCGAAAGCCCCGTAGCTTCCATTCCTTCGTCCTCAGGCTTAAGATCGTTCACAGCCTGGGAAAGGTCATCCTTCAAATCCGAGAAAAATCCCATTTCGCTCCCTCCGTTATATATTATTTCAATGTTTATCCGATGTCAGATGCTGTACCGGGGTCGTGTCGTCCGTGATGGGAAGGATCAGGCAGTCCCCTCTGTTCAGGATCCCCTCTATGATACCGGGCAGCGCGTCCACCGTCGTATCGCGGTCTGCCGAATCATGCATGAGGATCACGCATTCATCATAGCTGTCGAGGCCGGCAAGGCAGTTCTTTGTGATCCGTTCCGCGGAAAGCGAACCCTCCACCGCGTCTCCCGACATGATATTCCAGTCATAGTATACGATGCCTTCCTCATTCAGGCAGTCGATAAAGTCCGTTACCGGGATCCGGCTCACCGTATTGGAGCTTCCTCCCGGAAAGCGGTAGATCCTCGGCCAGACGCCGGTGGTTTCATAGAGGAATTCCTGAAGCCTGTCAAGATCCTCCTGAAAGGCCTCTTTCGAGGTGTAGATCTCCGAATATCTGTGGGAATAGGAATGCATCCCCAGAGTATGCCCCTCCTCCGTGATCCTTTTCAGTTCGTCCGTATAGGATTCCTTCATTGCGCCGGTCACAAAAAAGGTGGCTTTCACATCATATTCTTTCAGAATGTCAAGGATCCGGTCCGTATTTGCGCTCGGTCCGTCGTCAAAGGTAAGATAGACCTTCTTTTCTCCCGTGTCGGGGATCACGCTCTCATCTTCCCGGGGATGTCCCTCGAAGACCCGGATCTTCTGAAGATCATAGACTCCGGAAGGCTCGTATTCATAAGATTCGGAAAGCTCCGAAACCCTGTTTGAGAGCCGCTCGTTTTCTTTCCGGAGACGGACGCTGATGATCCCGAGTACCGCATTCAGCGCAACGGACAGGCAAAGCAGCGAAAGAATCACGGAGCGGATTCCTTTTTTCAGCCGCTCCTCTTTCAGTTTTTTTTCATTGCTCTCTTTCACAATCCCGAATATTGTAGCATAATTTCACGGTCAGCGAAAGAGTATTTTTAGGTCATCCCTCATCCTGAGGACGGCTTCCCGGGCCGCCTCGTCAAAACGCTCTTCTCCGTAGGAAGCATAGGCTTCCTGCCGGTAAGCTCCGATGATCCCGCGGGAGGAGTTCACGATGGCGCCGAGCCCGTCTTCATTGAAGAAAGGAGCAAGATCCTTCGCGGTGCCGCCCTGGGCTCCGTAACCCGGCACGAGGAAATAGGTCTTCGGCATCAGTTTTCTTAAGATCCTTCCCTGCTCCGGATAGGTTGCTCCGGTCACCGCACCCACATTGCTGTAATCGCCGTCCATCGAAAGTTCTCCCCACTCCCTTACCTTATCCGCCACAAGTTCGTAGAGCAGGCGTCCGTTCCCGTCGGATACGGGACGGTCCTGAAACTCTCCGCTCGAGGGGTTCGAGGTCTTCACGAGAACGAAGATCCCCCGGTCCTCGCGGTTGCATGCCTCCACGAAGGGCATCACGCCGTCGCTTCCGAGATAGGGATTCACCGTCGCGAAATCGGCATCAAATGCCGGGAAGGAATACTCTTTTGCGCGGGATTTCCCGAGGTGGGCCATTGCGTAAGCTTCGGAGGTGGATCCGATATCGCCCCTCTTTATGTCCGCGATCACGATAAGGCCCTTTTTTCTCGCGTATTCCACGGTATGCCGGTAGGCGTAAAGCCCCGGGATCCCGAACTGCTCATACATGGCGATCTGCGGTTTGACCGCAGGTACCAGATCATGGATACTGTCGATCAGTCTCTCATTGAATCTTATGATCGCGCGGGAAAAGGCCTCCGCTGCCGGATCCTCCCCGGAGCCGCATCCTTCTTTTTCGAATTCCTCCTCGATAAGATGCTGCGGGATCAGTTTCGCGGCAGGATCGAGTCCCACAACAATGGGTGCTTCTTTCTTTTGGATCTCACGGATCAGATTGCGGATCATAATTTACCCCTTTCCTGTAAGTGCAAAGTAACGGCTTGCATAAGTAGTGCCGCATTTTCATGCGGCACCTTTTATCGCTTCATTTCCTGTCTGTATCTATGCCCCGACGGACTCCGCAAGTTTGCTTTCCGCCGCCTCCTCCGCGGCGCCGAGGCTGTCCACAAAGGCTTTGATCCTCGATGCGTTCACGAATTTCTTGATATTGTTGCCCTGTACGATCACAAGGGTCGGAGCCTGCATCACGCCGTACCGGGAAACCAGTTCGGCATTCTCCTCGGCATCGATGGTGATATAATTGATATCCTTCAGGTATTCCTTCGCAAGTTTGCAGTTCGGGCAGGTCTTGGTCGTGAAAAGATAGATCACGGTCTCGGGCGTCTCCACGCTGACCTCCGGCTCCGGAGCGGAATAGTTCGAAAGGGTCACCACCGAAGTGAAGGGCTTCTTCAGCATGGAAGCCTCAATGTCATAAGTCTTCCGGTTGGCGTATTCCTGAAGCTTTCCGTCATTCCAGTTGGCCACCGGGCGGTAATATCCGGTGATCCTGCTGTAGACCTCGGTCTGTTTGCCGCAGTGCGGGCAGATCTTCACTTCTCCTGCCAGATAGCCGTGCTCCCTGCAGATGGAATAGGTGGGGCTCATGGTATAATAGGGCAGCTTGTAATTTTCCGCGATGGTGCGGACAAGCTTCGCCGCCGCCTTCCAGTCGGGAAGCTTCTCCCCGAGGAACGCATGGAATACGGTACCCGAGGTATAGAGTGTCTGGAGCTCGTCCTGAATATCCAGAGCATCGAAGATATCCGCGGTATAATCCACCGGAAGATGCGAAGAGTTCGTGTAATACGGCGTATCTCCGAGATTTCCGGCGGTCTTGATCTGCGGCCAGCGCTTTTTGTCATGCTTCGCGAGGCGGTAGGTCGTGGACTCCGCGGGAGTCGCTTCAAGGTTATAAAGGTCGCCGTACTTTTCCTGATAATCGGAAAGACGGTTCCGCATATGATTCAGTACTTCCTTCGCGAATTCCTGGGTCTTTTTGTGGGTAAGATCCTCCCTGAGCCAGTTCGCATTAAGGCCCACCTCGTTCATTCCGATAAGGCCGATGGTGGAGAAATGATTGTCGAAGGTGCCCAGATAACGCTTCGTATAAGGATAAAGCCCTTCTTCCATCAGTTTCGTGATGACCTGTCTCTTCATCTTCAGGGAACGGGCGGCGATGTCCATCATACGGTCGAGCCGCTTGAAGAAATCCCCCTTATCCGAGGAAAGGAACGCGATCCTCGGCAGGTTGATGGTGACAACGCCCACGGAACCCGTGCTTTCGCCGGAGCCGAAGAATCCGCCGGATTTCTTTCTTAATTCACGAAGATCCAGACGCAGTCTGCAGCACATGGAGCGCACATCGGAAGGCTCCATATCGGAATTTACGTAATTCGAGAAATAGGGTGTCCCGTATTTCGCAGTCATTTCAAAGAGGAGACGGTTGTTCTCCGTATCGGACCAGTCGAATTCCCTCGTGATGGAGTAGGTCGGGATCGGATACTGGAAGCCGCGCCCGTTGGCGTCGCCTTCGATCATGGTCTCGATGAAGGCCTTGTTGATCATATCCATTTCCTTTTTGCAGTCCTTATACTTGAAGTCCTGCTCAACGCCGCCTACGATGGCGGGAAGCTCCGCGAGATCGTTCGGTACGGTCCAGTCGAGGGTAATATTCGAGAACGGTGCCTGCGTGCCCCAGCGGGACGGCGTATTCACACCGTAGATAAAGGCTTCGATGCATTTCTTAACTTCGCCGTAGGAAAGATTGTCCACCTTGACGAAAGGCGCAAGATAAGTATCAAAGGAAGAAAACGCCTGGGCGCCGGCCCATTCGTTCTGCATGATCCCGAGGAAATTCACCATCTGGTTGCACAGGACCGAAAGATGCGCTGCGGGGGCGGAAGTGATCTTGCCGGTGATGCCGCCGAGTCCTTCCTGGATCAGCTGCTTCAGGGACCAGCCCGCGCAGTAGCCGGTCAGCATGGAAAGGTCATGGATATGGATATCCGCGTTTCTGTGAGCTTCGGCGATCTCCTCGTCATAGATCTCGGAGAGCCAGTAATTGGCGGTAACGGCACCGGAATTGCTTAAGATCAGGCCGCCTACCGAATAGGTAACGGTGGAGTTTTCCTTGACACGCCAGTCTTCGATCTTGACATAGCTGTTCACGATCTCCTTATAGTCGATGATCGTGGACTTCATCCGGCGCATCTTCTCGCGCTGCTTGCGGTAAAGGATATAGGCTTTCGCGGCCTCGGTAAAGCCGGCCTGCTCAAGTACGTTCTCCACGCTGTCCTGGATCTCCTCGACCCCGATCCGGTTGTCCTTTACCTTGCTCTGGAAATCCGCGGTCACGCGAAGAGCAAGAAGGTCTACCACATCACTGTTGTACTGGACATCCGTAGCATTAAATGCCTTGATGATCGCATCGGATATCTTCGTCAGCGTAAAATCCGTAACATCGCCTTCTCTTTTAACCACCTGGAACACTGTGAACCCCTCCGTAAATGAAATCTCAGATACTGTCTGACCTAAACAAGGATAGCAGAGTAAAATCGGAATGTCAACCGTTCGGCACAAGATATTGTGTTTACATAATCTGATATACATAATATCTTGTGGTTTTTTATGTAAATCAAAAACTCCGGAAATCGCCATTTTAAAAGGCTTCCGGAGTTTTAAAAAATAACACTTGTAATATTTCACAAAGATTCCGGGAAAAGTTTGTGAATTTTACCCTCCCCGGGAAAGACTCATCTCGTGGAGAGGAACACGGCTTCCCGCTCTGCCCGTTCATCATCCGGAAAACTCCTCATATAGGCGTCAAGAAGAGTCTTCGCCCCCTCAAAGTCTCCGAGGTATTCCAGAGAGACGATCTCATTGTACTTCAGGGTCTGGATCAGGCCGTTCTCCGGAAGCTCCATCGCCGAACGGAAATCCCTCAGGGCTCCCTCATAGTCTCCCATGGCGATCCGGCACATGCCCATCTCGTTCAGGATCTCGGGCGAGGCGTCATTGGTCCCGAGATATGTGCTGAAGACGCTGATCGCGTAATTATTGTCCCCCAGAAGTTCATAGATTCTCCCGAGCAGGAGCACGGTCTCGGGCCCCGCTTCTTCCCCGGACTTTTCCAGATAGGTCCTTGCGGATTCGTAGTCGCCGAGATAATAGAAGAGTTCTCCCCGCTCATAATTCGTAAGCTTTTTGTCATCCTTCCGGAGCATATCGTTCAGATATTCCTCCCCGATCTCCGAAAACCCGTTCTGCGTGAGCACGGTGTAGACCGAGATCAGGCGGTCGTAATCATCCGGCATAAGGGCCAGCATCCGGTCGAAATGCTCCTTTGCGCCTTCCCCGTTCCCGCTCTCGGCATAGAGCACTCCGCGAAGATAGAGGGCCTCCGTCTCCTCCGGGCGCAGCGACAGGATCGTGTCGTAGATCTTCGCCGCCTCGGAACGGTTCCCTTTTTTATAGAAGGCAAGGGCCAGATAATAGTTCAGATCGAAATCCATATCGTTCAGGATCCCGGTGCTCATGGAAAGGGCCTTTTCGAAGCAGTTTATGGCCTCGTCGTACTTCCCCTCCCCGAGGAGCGCGATCCCCTTTCCTCTTTCGGCCTCCCGCGGACGGTCATCGGCCGCAGTCTCGAAAAGGGCGACGGCTTCTTCGTATTCCTGCTCCGAGATCTTCGTAAAGCCCTCACTTAAGGGATCCGCCCCGTCAGGGGAAGCGCAGCCCGAAAGCGAAAGGAAAAGGAGCGCGGCCGCAAGGACGGCTCCCGTTTTTTTGTATGCGGATCTTTTTTTCATTTCCGGATCCTCAAACCTTTCGGATAATGGTTTTTGATCATTCCCTGATTGATCTTTCCTCCGCCGATGCTCTTTCCTTTATAAAGGAGAAGGCACCAGCCGTTAAGCGATGATCGCGGATCCTTATCGGAAAGCCGCACGCTTTCCCCCGCAAGATAGGATACGGCTTCCTCCTCCGAAAGTTCCGCGCTCAAGGCCGTATCTTCTTTCTTAAGATAAAGAAACAGGGCATGGGACGGTTCAAAGCGGTCCTTCCGGATCGTTCCCAGATGAAGTCCCGCCCGAAGAACCCGGAGCCCCGAAAGGCCCGGAACATCCCCGGGCATCACATAGAGCCCGTCCCCGATGAAGACGAACCTCCCTCCCGGGAGCACTTCCTTCGGAAGGCGCAGAAATCCGGAGGCAAATTCGAAAAAGGCTTTCAGTTCCCTTTCCTTCGGGGGCTTTTCCACGGAAAAAGATGTCTTCTTTCCGGGATCCTCCCCTTCCCTTCCGGTTTTTTCAAAGACCGAGTAATACTGCCCCTCTCCCCGGATCTTCCAGGGCAGGAGCTTTTTCTCCTCAAGCAGCGTAAGCTCCGGGAAGTTTTTAAGGAGAAATGCCGTGTTCTCTTCATTTTCCCCGGGATTGAAGGTACAGGTCGAATAGACAAGTCTTCCGCCGGGCGAAAGCATCCTTACGGCATGAACGAGGATGTCTTTCTGGCGCTTTGCGCAAAGGAGGACATTTTCCCCGCTCCATTCCGCAACGGCTCCGGGATTTTTCCGGAACATGCCCTCTCCCGAGCAGGGCGCATCCACCAGCACCCGGTCAAAAAAGCCCGGAAAGCGTTCCGAAAGCCCTTCCGGCTTCCCGCAAAGGACCAGCGCGTTCGCGATGCCCATCCGTTCCGTGTTTTCGGAAAGGATCTTCGCCCTTGAAGGCACGGGTTCGTTAAGCACGAGAAGTCCCCTGTTCTCCATTTTCGCGGCGAGCGCGGTGCCTTTCCCGCCGGGAGCGGAGCAAAGGTCCAGCACCCGTTCTCCGGGGCGTACCCCGAGGGCTTCGGCAGGTGCCATGGCCGAGGGCTCCTGAATATAGAAGAATCCCCCGTGATGAGCCGGCGTGTCTCCGATCTTCTGCTCCGTTTCTTCGTAGTAGAATCCCTCCGGGCACCAGGGGACACGATCCCCCTGCCCGATCCCGGGGATCCCGAGGGAGAGGAATTCCTCTTCGGAAAGCTTCAGCGTATTTACCCGAAGCGCCCTCAGGCTCTTTTCTTCAAGGGACCCGAGATAGGCGCGAAAGTCCGCTTCTCCAAGGTATGCCTTCATTCTGTTTTCGTATTCTTCCGGCAGGACCATCAAGGATAATGATACCACGGATCCCTCCGCTTTTCCATTGCAAAGCGTTTTTTCTCGGTGTATGATTGCACTATGAACACGTTGAAGCGCTCTTATCTGGATGAAGACTATTTCCGGGACCTGAACGAGCCGAAAGGCCCCGAAGTCCCGAACGAGATCGGGTATCCGGTCCATGTCTACTTTCATGAGCTTTCCAAACTTTATATGCAGAGCATTCCCTGGAACTGGCATCCGGACGTGGAGATCATCATCATCAACCACGGCGATGTCATCTTTATGACGAATGATAAAAAAACGGAGCTCCATGCCGGTCAGGGCGTGATCATCAATGCCAACGTGATCCATTCCGTGGTCCCCGCCGGTGAGGATGCCAACTGCTCCATGTATTCCACCACCTTTGACCCCGCCTTTCTTTTCGGTTACGGGGATGTGCTGATCGCGGATAAATACCTGGTGCCCGTGATCAATTCCCGCTCCTTCCAGTTTATGAAGCTGGACGAGGATGTGGACGTGGAGTCAAAGCTCCTTACCGATATCAACAGCGTCATCGCCTGCAATCTCGTAAAGAGCTTCGGCTATGAGCTCACCACGAAGGCAAGGCTCTGCGAATTCTGGCTGACCCTGCTCGGGATCATCTCGCCGGGGCCTTCGGCGAAGTCCTCCTCCCATGCGGTTCCCCTGGATGAACAGCGGACCAAGGAGATCATTCATTATATCAAAGAGCATTATGCCGAGAAGGTCACTCTGGATGACCTTGCTTCCTCCGTCCATATCAGCAAGTCCGAATGCTGCCGCTGCTTCAAGCGGACCCTGAATCTGACTCCCATCGAATATCTGATGCGCTACCGCATCTACCGGGCCGCAAGCCTGATCCAGAGCCGCGACCCGCAGGCCGCCTCCTTCTCGGAGCTGGCCTACAACGTCGGTTTTAATAACGCGAGTTATTTTAATAAGGTGTTCCGGCAGTATCTGAGCTGTACGCCGAGTGAATATAAGAAGAGACTCAAGCAGGATCCGTCATTCGACCTCTTCAGCAGCATCTCCCTGTAAGAATCCGTCAAGATATTCCCAGATCTCATCCCGTCCCTGCTTCGAAACCGAAGAAAAGGGAAATACTTCCGTACCCGGTCTTACCTTCAGGGTATCCTTCAGCTGTTTCAGCAATGAAGTCACCTGAGAGCGTTTGATCTTGTCGAGCTTTGTGGCGATGATGACCGGCGAGAAACCCTGATCCAGGATCCAGCGGTACATCAGCACATCATTCGACGAGGGCGCGTGCCGGATATCGATGAGAAGGAATACGATCTTCAGCATCTTCGAGGAATGAAGATAACGTTCCACCATCTTTCCCCATTTCGCCTTGACTTCCTCATTGGCCTTCGCGTAACCGTAGCCCGGAAGATCCACGAAATAGCACTCGCCGTTGATATTGTAGAAATTGATGGTCTGCGTCTTTCCGGGTGAAGCGGAGGTGCGGGCAAGGCTTTTGCGGTTCAGAAGGGCATTGATCAGAGAGCTTTTGCCCACGTTGGATTTGCCCGCGAAAGCAAATTCAGGCAGGCTGTTCTCCGGCAGACTGCTCGTCACGCCGCAGACCGTTTCCAGCAGGACGTTCCGGATGACCATGGATCAGCCCTTGTTCTGCGCTTCCACGAGGCGCATCCCGCAATAGCGCTCGCGAAGCTTCGGCTTCTCGATCTTTCCCGTGGGATTCCGCGGGATCTCATCGAAAACGACCTTGTGGGGACGCTTGTAACGGGGAAGGTTCAGAGCGCATTCATTGACCTCTTCCTCCGTAAGGCTCATATTCTCCTTAAGTTCGATGACCGCAAGCGTGGTCTCCCCGAGACGCTTGTCCGGAATCCCGATCACGGCCACATCGTGGATCGCGGGCAGGTTTGCCCTGAGGAAATCCTCGATCTGAACCGGATAGATGTTCTCGCCTCCGGAAATGATGACATCCTTTTTCCGGTCGACGAGGAAGATAAAGCCGTCCGGATCCAGCATCGCCATATCGCCGGTATAGAGCCAGCCCCTGTCATCAAGGACTTCCTTTGTGGCGGCCTCATCATTGTAATAGCAGGTCATGACGCCCGGCCCCTTAACGGCCAGTTCTCCGACCTCACCGGGAGCGACTTCGTTCCGGTTTTCATCCACGATCTTCGTCAGCCAGCCGAAGCCCGCCTTTCCGATGGCGCCGACCTTGTCGATGTTTTCCACCCCGAGGTGTACGCAGCCGGGCCCGATGGACTCGGACAGACCGTAGTTCGTATCATACTCATGCTCCGGGAAGTATTCCTTCCAGTGCTTGATCAGAGAAGGCGGAACCGGCTGTGCGCCGATATGCATGAGCCGCCATTTGGAAAGATCATAATCCTCAAGCTTCAGTGCTCCGGTATCAAGAGCCTCCAGGATATCCTGCGCCCAGGGCACAAGGAGCCATACGATGGTGCAGCCCTCATCGGAGGCGGCCTTCAGGATGAATTCGGGCTTCGTGCCCTTAAGGAGCACCGCCTTCGAGCCGGAAAGCAGCGAGCCGAACCAGTGCATCTTCGCCCCCGTATGGTAAAGAGGCGGAATGCAGAGGAACACATCATCCTTGGTCTGGGAATGATGATTCTGCTCCACCCTCGCGGAATGGATCAGGCTTTCATGATTATGCAGGATCGCCTTCGGAAAACCGGTGGTCCCGGAGCTGAAATAGATCGCCGCGTTGTCCTTTACGTCAAGACGGATCCTGGGAGGGATCGAGGAACAGTTGGCGGTGAGTTCGTTATAGCTTTCGGCGTAATGCGGGCAGCTTTCCCCGACATAGAAGAGCATCCTGTTGGGAGCGATGTCGTTTACGATCTCCTGCACCCGCTCCGTGAATTCCGGCCCGAAGACCAGCACATCCGCCTCGGCGAGCTCCACACAGTATTTGATCTCATCGGAGGCGTAGCGGAAGTTCAGCGGCACCGCCAGTGCTCCCGTCTTCAGCACGCCGAAATAGATCGGCAGCCATTCGATGCAGTTCATGAGCAGGATAGCCACCTTATGGCCCTTCTTGATCCCCCTTTGCAGAAGGAGGTTCGCAAAGCGGTTCGCCTTTTCGTCAAACACGTCCCAGGTGATCTCCCTGCGGTAGGGGTGCATCGGGTTCGGTTCCACCAGGGCCGACTCCTTCCAGGAGGTACGCTTGACCTCCTTCACGCCGGGATTGATCTCCACCAGGGCGATCTCCCCCGCATAGCTTCTTGCGTTCTGTTCCAGTACATCTACGATCGTCATATCATTCCACTCCATCCCAGCAGTAGGTACACAGTTTTTCCTTCGGAAGACCCACCGCTTCAATCATATCATCCAGACGGTTAAAGGCAAGCGAGGTAAAGTTCAGCTTCACCCTGATCCGTTCCACCATGTCTTTGTATTCCGGAGAATCCGGGTTGGCGTAAGCCTCGAGATGGACATTCGAAACGTCCCCCGTGATCTCCTTTATGACCCTCCTCGTGATCAGCTCCATCTCGGAAGTGGACCGTGAGAAGTTCAGATACCTGCAGCCGTAGATAAGCGGCGGGCAGGCAGGCCTGATATGCACTTCCCTTGCCCCCGACTGATAGAGGAATTCCGTGGTCTCCCTAAGCTGTGTCCCCCGTACGATGGAATCATCGATGAGGAGCAGGCTCTTGTCCACGATGAGATCATGCACCGGGATCAGCTTCATCTTCGCGATCAGATCCCTCTGGGACTGCATGGTCGGCATAAAGGAGCGCGGCCAGGTCGGCGTATATTTAATGAAAGGACGGGCAAAGGGGATCCCGGATTCATTGGAATATCCGATGGCATGGGCCAGGCCCGAATCGGGCACACCGGCCACGGAATCCGGCTTTACGTGATCGCGCTTTGCCATCAGCGCTCCGCAGTTGTTCCGCATCTTTTCCACGCTGATCCCTTCGTAGGAGCTGGAGGGATAGCCGTAATAGATCCAGAGGAACGTGCAGATCTTCATCTGATTTCCGGGGCTCACCAGGGTCTGTACCCCCTCCGGAGTCACCACAACGATCTCTCCGGGGCCCAGTTCCTTATGATCATAATAACCGAGGTTCAGATAGGCGAAGCTCTCAAAGCTTATGCAGTAGCCGTCATCCTTTTTGCCGATCACCACAGGGGTCCGCCCCATCCGGTCCCTCGCGGCGTAGATGCCTTTCGGGGTAAGGATCGCGATGGACATGGAGCCGTCTATGATGTCCCCGGCATATTTGAGTCCGTCGATCAGATTGTCCTTCTGGTTGATCACCGCCGCCACAAGCTCCGTCGCGTTGATGTCTCCGCCGGACATCTCAAGAAAATGGGAATGACCGCTTTCAAAGATATTCTTTACGATCTCATCCAGATTGTTGATCTTGCCCACCGTCATGATGGCGTAGGTCCCGTGGTGGGACCGCACAAGAAGCGGCTGGGGCTCATAATCGGAAATGCATCCGATACCGAGATGCCCCTTCATCTCGTTCACGTCCTTGTCGAACTTCGTCCGGAAAGGCGCGTTTTCGATATTGTGGATCGCCCGTTCAAATCCGGTGCTTTTGTTGTAGACCGCCATGCCCGCCCGGCGGGTGCCGAGGTGGGAATGATAATCCGTACCGAAAAAGAGGTCGAACACACAGTCATTTTTTGAAGCGACTCCAAAGAATCCTCCCATAAAAGCTTACTCCTTATTCCAACTTTTCTATACGCTGATCACGGCATCAAGCCCCAGAAGCTCCCGGTTCCTTTCAAGGACCGGAGCAACGCACTCCCTTAAGAAGCGCTCCGTCTGCTCCGGCGCGCGGCCGGTATAGTCTTCGGGGATCATATAAGCCTTAAGCTCTTCAAGGGTAAGTGAAAACTCAGGCGCGTTCGCGATC
Source organism: Lachnospiraceae bacterium (assembly GCA_024692955.1). Classification (GTDB taxonomy): domain Bacteria; phylum Bacillota; class Clostridia; order Lachnospirales; family Lachnospiraceae; genus JAILLW01. Next base: position 26,434 of record JAILLW010000056.1, read on the forward strand.
CTCTCAAGCAGATCGTTCGGCTTTCCTTCCTTTTTCACGGTATGTCCCGCCTCCATGGAAAGCGTTCTGATCACTTCATGGAGTTCCTGACGGTTTCCGCCTTCCTTTACCGCGTCCATCATGATATTCTCGGTCGCCATAAAGGGAAGCTCTTCGAGAAGATGCTTCGCGATCACCTTTTCATTGACCACGAGGCCGTCCGTCACGTTAATGCAAAGATCCAGGATCCCGTCCGTCGCGAGGAACCCCTCCGGGATCGAAAGGCGCTTGTTCGCGGAATCGTCCAGAGTCCGCTCGAACCACTGGGTGGCCGCGGTCACCGCGGGATTCAGGGCATCGATCATCACGTACCTGGAAAGGGATGTGATCCGCTCGGAGCGCATGGGATTCCGTTTATAGGCCATGGCCGAGGATCCGATCTGCGTCTTTTCAAAGGGCTCCTCCACTTCCTTCA
>JAILLW010000062.1 GCA_024692955.1 Lachnospiraceae bacterium
ACCGGATCCTTCATTATTTCGGTGCGTTCGCGAGCTCGCAGAGCTCCTTTAACATCTTCGGAAGGCCCTCTCCCATTTCCTCGTCCGAGAACTGGCAGGTACCCACCTTCTGGTGTCCGCCTCCGTTGTACTTCAGCATCAGGCTCCCGACATTCACCTTGCAGGTCTTGTTCAGAATACTGTAGCCGACGGCCGCGCTGCAGCCTTTCCCGCCGCGTCCGTTGACGATCCAGGCAGAGATATTCTGCTCCGGATACATACTGTAGATCATAAAGCGGTTTCCGGTATAGATCGGATCCACGCCCCGAAGGTCGCTGATGATCACATTCCCCTCCGTTCTCGTATGGGCCGTTACCATCTCCTTGAATTTCGCGGTCTGCTCGTTGTAGACCTCGATACGCTCCTGAACATCCGGCATGGCGAGGATCTCATCCGTGGTCATATCCCGGCAGGCGATCATCAGTTTTTCCATCAGCTGATAATTCGATACCGTAAACTGACGCCATCTTCCGAGTCCGGTACGGGGATCCATCAGGAAGCCCACAAGGATCCAGCCGGTGGGGTTCATGATCTCGTCGATGGTAAGATCCCCCGAATCGACCTTGTCCACGGCAACCATCATATCATCAAAGTTGGGGAAGGTTTCCTTTCCTCCGTAGTATTCGTAGATGATCCGCGCGCAGGAAGGCGTGATCCTGCTCTCCCCTTTATATTTCCCTGCCAGCTGATTCCTTTCGAACTCACTGGAGTGATGGTCAAACCAGAGACCGCAGCCCTCTACATAGGGCACGTTTGCGAGGCAGTCATTCTCGTTGATCTCCACGAGCCCGTCCTGCAGATCCTTCGGATGCGCGAAGGTCCAGTGATCGACCACCCCGGCAGCCAGTAAAAGCGCGCCGCAGGCCAGTCCGTCAAAATCCGAGCGGGTTACCAGTCTCATTGCCATAAATCGTTCCTCCCTGTTTATTTATTCTCCTGAAATTTCCTTAATCAGTCTGATTGAGCCTTCCTCCGTCAGGAAATCGGCCATCAGTTCATCATCCGAAAGCTGCGTATAGGTGATCACATAAGTCTCCGCGGACGATACGATCAGCGTCAGCATCTGCACCGTATGATCTCCGGATACATAATGGGAGCGGATCTTGAAAAAGGGAACGCCTTCCTTATCCTCCCGCTGAAAGTCGTCGATCTGAAGATCCACGCTCTTTCCTTCCGCCTCAAAGGCTTCCGTGATCGCCTCACGGTACTGCTCCCCCGTAAGGTTTCCGTCCACCATTCCCACATCATGCCCGTCGGAACGGGTGTAATAGATGTTTGAGGAATCAAGCGGATAAAGCGGGCTCACATAAAGGTTTTCCGTCTGTTTCGACCGGACATACCCCTCCGGGATCTGAAGCACCACGGAACCGATGCGGATGAGATTCTCCTCTTCGACCGTCTTTTTCTCGAATTTCTCGATCACGGGGCTTTCGGCCGCTCCTTCCCCGTCCGTCCCATTATCTCCGAGCACGGTCACCACTTCTTTTTTACATCCCGCGCTGAGAAAGGCGGTCAGAAAAAAGCAAAGGAGCACCGTCCGCTTACGCGTTTTCCGGAACAGGCTCTGCATACTTCCTCCCCGGTCAGTCCATTCCTTCCGGCAGTTCCAGCGTACGCTCTTTATTCAGTCTTTCGCAGAGCGAAACGAAATCGTCGAGCGGAACGTTCTGTATCTGACGGTTGGAGCCGCGGACATTGACGGAAACGGTGTTTTCCTCCTTCTCGCGGTCTCCCAGAACGAGAATATAGGGGTCTTTCAGATTCTTGTACTTCTTGATCTTCTCCTTCATGTTATTGTCGGAGTAATCGGTCTCCACGCGGATCCCGCGGGCAAGGAGAGCTGCCTCCACCTTCGCGGCGTATTCATTATGCTCCTCACGGATCGGAACGATGCCGACCTGATAGGGATTCAGCCAGAAGGGGAATACACCCTTGAAGTGCTCGGTGATGATCCCGATGAACCGTTCAAAGGATCCGTAGATCGCCCTGTGGATCACGACGGGCATCTTCAAGGTCCCGTCCGCATCCTGATAGGTCAGGCCGAAGTTATGAGGCAACTGGAAATCCAGCTGGATCGTTCCGCACTGCCATTCGCGACCGAGGGCATCCTTGATCTGAAGATCGATCTTCGGGCCGTAGAAGGCACCGTCTCCTTCGTTGATCTCATATCCGCCCTCGCCGTATTTCGCGTCGAGGATGTGCTTGAGTGCGGCTTCCGCCCGGTTCCAGACCTCGATGTCACCCATGTAATCATCGGGGCGTGTGGAGAATTCAGCCCGGTAGGTAAGTCCGAAGTGGGAATAGATCTCATCCGCGATGGCGATGATCCTTCCGATCTCTTCCTCGATCTGGTCTTCGGTCACAAAGGTATGGTCATCATCCTGCCGGAATTCCTGTACGCGGAAAAGCCCGTTCATCTGACCGGATTTTTCTTTCCGGTGGAGAACGTCGTATTCGCTGTAACGGATCGGAAGTTCCTTGTAGGAATGATTCGTTCTTTTATAGGTAAGCATCGCATTGGGACAGTTCATGGGCTTGGCTGCCATGGTATCCTCCCCTTCGCGGTTGTAGATCGGGGATCTTGCAAGGATCTTCACTGCTTTCAAAGCGGCATCCGGATCTTCAAGGGCGTCATTGGATTCTGCCACACCGGGGATCTCGGCATCCGCCTTCGGATAGCCGGCAAGCCCCGGAACCATGAACATATTGTTTACATAATGTGCCCAGTGGCCGGAGATGATCCAGAGCTTTTTATTGTTGATAAGAGGCGCGGAGATCTCGGTATAGCCGTTAGCCGCCTGGAGTTCTCTCGAATACCGGAGGAGCTCCTGATACATCCGCCAGCCGCGGGGAAGCCAGTAGGGCATACCCGGCGCAGTGGGATCGAACATGAAAAGATCCAGCTCGTTTCCGATCTTCTTATGATCCCGCGCGAGGGCTTCCTCGATCATCCGCAGATGCTGCTTCAGGGAATCCTTGTCCGGGAATGCGTAAAGATAGATCCTGGACAGCTGATCCCGCTTCTCGTCGCCTCTCCAGTAGGCACCCGATACGGAGCGGATCTTGAACGCCACGTTCATAAGCTCCTGGGAATTCTCAACGTGAGGACCGCGGCAAAGATCCGTAAAGTCCTCTCCTGTCTTATAGATGGTGATGATCTCATCCTCCGGAAGATCCTTGATCAGCTCTGTCTTGAATTTCTGGTCCTTAAAGAGCGAAAGCGCTTCGTCTCTCGAGATCTCCTTTCTCACCCATCCTTCACGGCGCTTGATGATCTCCCGCATCTTTTCCTCGATCTTCGGAAAATCCTCCTGAGTCACCTGTGAAGGCAGAATAAAGTCATAATAGCAGCCGTCCTCGATCTGGGGACCGATGGCGTACTGCACTTCCTTACCGTATAATTCGATCACGGCCTTGGCCAGGATATGGGCCATGGAATGCCGGTATCGTTCTAAAAACTCTTCCCTTGTCATGATGTTTTCCTCCCGCAACATTTCTTGTACTTCTTTCCGCTACCACAGGGGCAGGGATCGTTGGGATAGATCTTGGTCTCCTTGCGGACCGTCTGGGACTGCTTCTGTTCACGGTAGAGTTCCTTACGCTTCTCTTCATCGAAGATCGGCTCCCACTGGGGAAGGTTGTAAAGCCAGTCTGCGCCGGCCGCTACCATGTTCTTGTAGAGCAGTTCCTTGTCAAACGCAAGGGAAACCTCGGTATCCTCGTCCATTTCTTCAATCGGATTCGGGGTTTTCAGGGAATCGTTGATTCCGTCCAAAAACCCCGTCATCGTCAGGGTGTCGAGTCCGTATTTTATCGCAAGATCCTTAAGCGTCCCCCTGACCTCCGTATCCGGATCGGCAAGAAGCTGCTCGTAGATCGCTTTTTCCTTATCAAAATAATCCTTCCAGAGCCTCTGAAGGTCTCCTTTGTTCGCGCTCTCGTCATAAGCCTTGTTGCGCCATGTTTCCAATAATGTCATCTGAAAACTCCTCCCGCTATTTCGCAGATTAGACAAAAAAACGAAACAATCCCGACTGCCGGAACTGCTCTTTCGCTTTTATCTTCCTACAAGTATAATCTAATTTTTATCAAAATGCTATAGCAAACAGGGGAATTTCGGGGAAATCCGTCCCCTTCTTTACCGATATGCTATAATTAAGGAGGTTTCGGGTAAGAGTCCCCCTTCCCGGAACGGGATTTCAAACCGGTGGGGACAGGGAAAGGATTCTGCCATGAAAAACCGGAAAAAACAGGTCTTTGCCTGGATCGCGATCATCGCGCTGCTTCTTTTATATCTTTCCGTTCTCGTGCTTGCACTTACGGGCCACGGGTTTGATTCGAACCTCTTCGGATTCTGTATTCTCGGGACGATCTTCATCCCGATCTTCCTCTGGGTCGTGCTCTGGATCGCGGGAAAGATCGGAGAGAGGAAGGAAGACCGATGAAGGCGGCGTGGACTCCTGTCCACCGCCTCATGGAGGGTAGGACATCAGTTTTCGATGAGTGCGGCGAGGACTCCTGTCCACCGCCTCATGGAAGACAGGGCTTCCGGTTTCTAAGCGCAACGGAAAGTTTTCGAAGACTACGGGTCGCGCTCATTCGCATCCATGCTCAATGAGCGCTCGGAAGCACATCCGTGTGC
>JAILLW010000010.1 GCA_024692955.1 Lachnospiraceae bacterium
AGTGTGGCTTTATACGACAGTATAAGAACATTACCACTTCCAAGAAAGGCTGCTTCTATCAGGTTATAGACCCCTTCGTACTCTTCTGCTTGTACTTCCGTAGCGGAAAGATTAAATCATGGCAGTCGTTCATCAAATCACCCGACTATTATGTGTGGCGAGGAAATGCTTTTGAAACCGTATGCTTAGAGCACATTCCACAGATAAAGGCGGCACTCGGTATATCAGGAATCGAAAGCTCTGATTATTCTTGGAAGAGCAAAAAAATAAAAGGTGGCGCGCAGATAGCCCTTTTAATAGACAGACGTGATGATGTTATTAATCTGTGTGAGATGAAATGTACTGATAAGCCTTATGAAATAACCGCAGATTATAGAGAAAACCTGATTGACAAGGTTGCTTCTTTTACCGAAGAAGTTAAGCCTAAGAAGTCGGTTCATGTTACGCTTGTTACCTCAAACGGATATAAGCGAAATGAGTATTCGGATGTGGTTCAAAACGATGTGGGACCGGACAGCTTATTTATGTAATAAATATTTTGTACCCAGTGATGTACCCGGTATCGTACCCGGTAAGTATCGGTCCTGCACTCCTTTCTATACCGGATTTCAATCATTATGATGTAGTTGTTTTGATAAAAGACGAAGTTGTCGGCATGGGACGCCTTGTCGGTGATGGAGTAATGTACTGGTATCTGCAGGAAATAGTTGTCCTTCCGGAATATCAGGGCCGTGGCATTTGAACTGCCTGGCACCCCATCCTCCGTGTTTTTCGACTGCCATGATCGGGGAAATGTGGTATAATACGATTTGCGCGCCGGTACAGGGCGAGAATGAAAGAGGAAAGGAAGAACGGAATGTATTATACAAATGTACTGGATCTGATCGGAAACACGCCTCTGATGTCGCTGGAGCAGACAACGGGGCTGAAAATATTCGCGAAGGCGGAATTCCTGAATCCGGGAGGGAGCATCAAGGACCGGATCGCCCTCAATATGATCGAGGAGGCGGAAAAGGACGGAAGATTAAAGCCGGGGATGACGATTATCGAACCGACCTCCGGGAATACGGGGATCGGCCTTGCCCTTTGCGGCGTACGGAAGGGATACCGCGTGATCATCGTGATGCCGGAAAATATGAGTGAGGAACGTAAAAAGATCATTAAGGCGCTGGGAGCGGAGCTCGTACTTACAAAACCGGAGCTGAGCATCGGCGGCTCGGTGGATAAGGCAATGGAGATCGCGGCCACCTCCGACGAATATTTCGTGCCTCAGCAGTTCCGGAATCCGGCGAATCCGGAAATGCATTACCGGACAACGGCCGTGGAGCTTACGGAACAGCTGGGAAAGAAGATCGATGTCTATGTATCGGGGGTCGGAAGCGGCGGAACCCTTCAGGGAGTCGCGAAGTACCTTCTTGAAAAGAATCCGGACTGCAAGATCGTGGCTGTCGAGCCGAAGGGTGTTTCCGCGCTTCTCGGGGATGAGCCGGGGCTTCATCAGATCCAGGGGATCGGGGACGGCTTCATTCCGGATATTCTTGACACCTCGATCATTACGGATATCGTGGAGGTATCCGATGAGGACGCCATCAATACCGCGCGGGAACTGGCGAGAGTACAGGGGTTGCTTGTGGGAACGAGCTCCGGCGCGAATGTATGGGCGGCGAAGGAGATGGCGAAAAAATACGGTAAGGAAAAAGTGATCGCCACGGTCCTTCCGGACAGGGCGGAGAGATATTTCAGCACGGCACTGATATAAAAAGAAAAGCGGGGTCACAGACCCCGCAGTTTTATGAACATTACCACGATTACGATAAGAAGAACCGCACAGCCGATCATCAGAACGATCTCGACGGGTGTGACCTTTTCGTCGTCTTCATCCCGGGCCAGCTCTTCGTCCCGGATCCTGTCTTTCTTCTTTTTTGTCTCTTTGGATTCTTTCATGAAACACTCCTTCGTACATTATAATGAAAACAGGGCTTTTCCGCAATACAATCTTTCTTGTATTTTTCCGGTCGATACGGTACACTGATTCACATATGAGAGGGAAAGACTTTTACACGGATCTGATAAGGGGTTTTTTCATGACCTGGGGGCTGTCCAGGGCATTTAAGATCAATCCGGGGAATATAATTATACTTGTTATTTTTATTGGCACCTTCCTCCTTGTGAGAAAGGTCCGTGAATACCGCGCGGATGAAGGGAGCAAAGAGGACGGATCGGGCAGGATCTCCGTGATCCTTGGCGTGATCTATACCGTTTTCTATCTCTGCGTTGCCTACATCACGGTCCTTGACGGACTGACGAATCCGCTTTTTATCGCAGCGATCCTGGCGGTCACCCTGGCAGGGATGTTCCTTGTGTTCCGCTATACGGTGCTTTTCCTCTTCGGACTGCTTTCCCGGCTGTCCGGGATAAAAGGTGCAAAGACTCCGGAGCGGGGGGACGGCATAAGGATATTTTATGTAAACCACATTCCGCTGCTGACATTTCTTTTCTGCCTGCTGTGCTATCTGCCCTACTTCCTTTACCTTTTCCCGGCCGTGATGACGCCCGACAGTATCGTGCAGTATGAGCAGATCATCGGAGTGAGTCCTTTTTCCAATCACCATCCGCTGGTACATACCCTGCTCTTCGGTATTTTCTACCGCCTTGGCTATCTGATTACGGGAAATCCCGCCATTGCGGTCTCTTTCTACACGGCGGCCCAGCTGCTTTTTATGTGCTTTACGGCGGCTTTTGTCATAGCCACACTGAGAAAGATGGGAGTCCGGCCCATATTCCTTTCGCTTTCGGCTCTCTTTTACGCGATCGTTCCCTATCACGCGGTCTTCGCCGTGACGATCTGGAAAGATGTGATCTTCGCCGCGGTGGTGACGATCTTTGTATGCCTGCTCATCCGTTCCGAGATGGATACACCGTCCGTTCTTAATATGATAACACTTGTTATTACCGGGACGGGGATCTGCCTTTTCCGTTCAAACGGATGGTATGCATTCCTGATCTGTCTGCCGTTCCTTCTTTTCCGGTACCGCAGGATGCACCGGCAGCTCCTTTGTCTTGCCGGTTCTCTTATAATAGCGATTGTTATTAAATTCCCGGTGATGCATGCGCTTCATGTGATCCCGCCGGACCTTACGGAATCCCTTTCCATACCGCTCCAGCAGATCGCGTCCGTGATCGCCTATAAGGGAGACATTTATCCGGAGGAACGGGAAGAGCTTTCAAAGGTCGCGGATCTTTCCTATGTACCCGAACTCTATGAGCCGGCGTTTGCCGATAATATCAAGGAACTGGTGAGAGCGGGGCATCCCGAATACCTTGAAGCTCACAAAAAGGATTTCCTGCTCCTCTATCTGAAGATCGGGGCGCGCCATCCCATGGCCTATTTCAGAGCCTATGTTCAGCAGACGGTGGGATATTTCTTCCCGGATGAATTCTACCCCGTCGGGGACGCGGAGGGAGTTTCCGGCTCCGCCTACGGGATCCGGCATACGCCTCTCATCGGAGGAATGAAGGTGGTTAAGGGAAAGGAGATCCTGATGAAGCTTGGGGATATGATCCCCGGATACTCATTCCTGTTCAGTATGGGGACGGTCTTCTGGATCTTTCTTTTCACAGCTGGAAGGGCCGTAGTTCTGGGAAATAAAAAACAGCTGATATTTTATTTGCCTTTTCTGGCACTTGTCTTTACGATCTTCCTTGCCACTCCCGTGGCAACGGAATTTCGCTATGTCTATTTTCTGATCCATGCGCTTCCTTTATATCCGGCGATCGCCACACGGAAGGAACGGAATGAGTAAGCCCTATACGGTCTACATCCTGGAATGCGCGGACGGCACTCTCTATACGGGGATCACAAACGATCCGGAGCGCAGGCTGAAGGCTCATTCCGAAGGGAAAGGGGCCAAGTATACCCGCTCGAGACGCCCGCTGAAACTTGTCTATCAAAAAGTCTGCGGGGAGAAGGGAGAGGCTCTCAGGGAGGAACTGCGCATCAAAGCCCTTTCCAGAGAAAAGAAATTATGCCTGATCCGCGGCGAAGAATAAATAACGGACGTAATTAAAAGAAAAAACAGAATTCTGTCGAAAAAGATATATGGACGGTTCTGAGGTGGCATATCCATTCACTTCATCCGCTCCTTAAAAACCATACGGGAGAGACCTTTCATGACGATCAGAGAGGATCTGGAACAGCTCGAATACAGAAATCTCAGCAAATATGCATGCCACAGCGCGGATTCCCGCGGACGGTTAAGACCCGAGGAACAATGTGATATCCGTCCGGTTTTCCAGAGAGACCGGGACCGTATCCTGCACTCGAAATCATTTCGCAGACTGAAGGACAAGACCCAGGTTTTTCTTGCCCCGAAGGGCGATCATTACAGGACGCGCCTGACCCATACCCTGGAGGTCTCCCAGAACGCCCGGACCATCGCGAAGGCTCTCCGGCTGAATGAAGATCTGGTGGAGGCCATCGCCCTCGGACATGATCTCGGGCATACCCCCTTCGGCCACGCGGGAGAGCGCGCACTGAATGCCGTCTGCCCCTCGGGCTACAACCACGCCGCCCAGAGCGTCCGGATCGTGGACCTTATCGAGAAGAACGGAGCCGGGCTGAACCTTACCTGGGAAGTCCGGGACGGGATGCTGAATCATCAGACGGAAGGACATCCTTCCACCCTGGAAGGAAAGATCGTCCGGATCTCGGATAAGATCGCCTATATCCATCATGATATGGACGATTCCATCCGGGCGGGGATCCTGAAAGAGGAAGATGTTCCGTCTTCGATCACGGATGTCATCGGAAAGACGCTGGGAGAGCGGCTCGACACCTTTATCCACGATCTCGTGATGAACAGCCTCGACAAAGATGAGATCATTATGTCGGAGCCGGTGGGAAAGGCGATGAAGGAGCTTCGCGCCTTTATGTTCGAGCATGTTTACACGAATCCCGAGGCTAAATCGGAAGAATCCAAGGCGGAGATGCTGATCCAGACCCTGTATAACTATTACCGTCATCATATCGAGAAACTGCCGGCGGATTTCCGGATGCTGATCACCCGGGGAGAGGAAAGGGAGAAAGTCGTCTGCGATTATATCGGAGCCATGACGGATCATTTCGCCATTGCGAAATATGAAGAGATCTATGTACCGAAATCCTGGCACGGATAAGGAAAGAGTGTATGTTTATTCCCGATGAGACTGTGGAGGAGATCCGCTCGCGAGTGGATATCGTGGAGGTGATCTCTTCCTATGTGAGACTCCAGAAAAAGGGCAGTAACTATTTCGGCCTATGTCCCTTTCATAGCGAAAAATCCCCTTCCTTTTCGGTATCTCCGCAAAGGCAGATGTATCATTGCTTCGGCTGCGATGTGTCGGGAAACGTGTTTACGTTTCTGATGAAATATGAGAATTATACCTTTCCCGAGGCCGTGGAGGCTCTGGCGGCAAAAGCCGGGGTGACGATCCCGAAGCAGGAATATTCCGAGGAAGCGAAGAAGCGGGAGAGCAGGAAGGAAAAACTCTTTGCCGCGAATAAAGAAGCCGCCACATATTTTTACCATCTGCTCCGAAGCCCGATGGGAGAAAAGGGGCTGTCCTATCTGGAGGGCAGGAGGATCAGCGCGGAGACCAGACAGCGCTTCGGTCTGGGCTATGCCGCCGTCACTCCGGATGACCTGACGAAATATCTGAAGGAAAAAGGCTTTTCGGACGAGATCCTGATCGATGCGGGGCTTTCTTCCTTTGATGAAAAGCGGGGACTGCATGACAAATTCTGGAACAGGGTCATCTTTCCGATCTTTGATACGAACAACCGCGTGATCGGCTTCGGCGGGCGCGTGATGGGAGACGGGAAGCCGAAATACCTGAATTCCCAGGAAACTTTAATCTTCGATAAGGGGAAAAATCTCTACGGCCTTAATCTCGCGCGGTCCTCAAAGTCGCCTTTCTTTATTCTCTGCGAGGGCTATATCGATGTGATCGCCATGCATCAGGCGGGATTTCCCATGGCAGTGGCCTCGTTGGGAACGGCCTTTACGGAAGGTCAGGCGAGACTGATCGGCCGCTACGCAAAAGAGGTGATTTTGGCCTATGATTCGGATGAAGCCGGGATAAAGGCAGCGCTCCGGGCCTCCGCGATCCTTCGCGGAACCGAACTTTCCTGCAGGGTGATGACGCTGTCCCCCTATAAGGACCCGGATGAATTCATCGTGAACCTCGGAAAAGAGGAATTCGAAAAAAGGATCAGGGAAGCGGAGAACAGCTTTTTCTTTGAACTTCGAATCCTGCAGAGGGATTTCCGTCTGGACGATCCGGATTCGAAGACCCGCTTTTTCCGGGAGGCTGCCGCGAAACTCTGTACCTTCCGGGAAGAGCTTGAGAGGGATAACTACATCACTTCGGTGGCGGAGTATTATCATATCGATCCGGAAGCCTTACGGAGCCTTGTCCGGAGCAGCGCGGCATCCTCGGGGGACGTGGTTCCCGCCTTCCGCCCGAAGGAAACGGGAAACGCAAGGAAAGTTCCGCAGGATCAGGAGATACGTTCCCAGCGGTTGCTCCTTACGTATCTGATAGAACGTCCTTCCCTCTACCCGCAGGTGAAGGCATACCTTACTCCTTCGGATTTTTCCGAGGACTGTTTCCGGAAGGCGGCGGAAAGCCTTTTTACGGCTCTCGAAGAAGGAAAGGTGGAACCGGCAGCCATTATCAGCATGTTTACGGACGAAGAGGAGCAGACGAAGGTCGCAAACCTCTTCACGGCACATCTGCCGGGCGGGATGACAAAGCAGGAGCATGAAAAGGCATTTCATGACAGCCTGAATGAAGTAAAGAGATTAAGTTACGACCGCTTCGCGGGGGAGGGCGGAGACGATCCGCCGCCTCTTGATCAGGTGATCGGACGAAGACGGGAACTTGATGAAATAGCCGGACTGCACATCAGAATGGAGGAATAGTGATGGCAAAGAAAAAGAACGAAAAGATCGAGAAGGTGGAAGAGGATATCGTAGATCTCGGAGATGATTTTGACGCTGAGATCCTCGAAGACATTCCCGAGGATATCGAAAGCGTCATGGAACAGGAATCCCAGGACAACCCTGCCGCCATCCTCGATGAAGCGACTCAGGAGAAGTACAACGAAAAACTGAAGGGACTCTTAAAGGTCGCGAAGAAAAAGAAGAATGTCATGGACTACAAAGAGGTGGTGGATTATTTTGCGGATCTGAACCTCCCCGATGACAGCTTCGACAAAGTTACGGAATACCTTGAGCAGAACGGCGTTGACGTTCTCCGGATGACGGAGGAGGACGATGTCGATGACGAGGAGATCATCCTGACGGAAGAGGATGAGGTGGATGTGGAGAACATCGACCTGTCCGTACCTGAGGGGGTCAGCATCGAGGATCCCGTACGCATGTATCTGAAGGAGATCGGCAAGGTGCCCCTGCTTTCCGCGGATGAGGAGATCGTCCTCGCGAAGCAGATGGAAAAGGGCGCTTCGGCCGCCGAGGATATCGAAAAACTGAAAGAGCGTCTCGAGACGGCTACGAGGAAGCGCGACATTACCTCCCTCGAAAACAGGATCGCCAAGCTTCAGGCGGCGGTGGATGAGGGGGAAAGCGCGAAAAAGGCTCTGGCCGAGGCCAATCTCAGACTGGTGGTTTCCATCGCGAAGCGCTATGTGGGCCGCGGAATGCTGTTCCTTGATCTGATCCAGGAAGGAAACCTCGGGCTCATTAAGGCCGTGGAGAAATTCGATTATACCAAGGGTTATAAGTTTTCTACCTATGCTACCTGGTGGATCCGCCAGGCCATTACAAGAGCGATCGCCGATCAGGCGCGGACAATCCGTATCCCCGTTCATATGGTGGAGACGATCAACAAGCTGATCCGGGTTTCGAGACAGCTTCTTCAGGAACTGGGCAGGGAACCGCAGCCGGAGGAGATCGCGCAGGAAATGGAACTCCCCGTGGAGCGCGTGCGGGAGATTCTTAAGATCTCGCAGGAACCTGTTTCTCTGGAGACACCCATAGGAGAAGAGGAAGATTCCCATCTCGGGGATTTCATTCAGGATGACAATGTTCCGGTGCCTGCGGATGCGGCAGCCTTCATGCTCCTTAAGGAGCAGCTCGTGGATGTCTTAAGCACGCTGACCGAGCGTGAACAGAAGGTACTTCGTCTTCGCTTCGGACTGGACGACGGAAGAGCCCGTACCCTCGAAGAAGTAGGCCGGGAATTCAGCGTGACCCGTGAGCGGATCCGGCAGATCGAGGCAAAAGCATTGAGAAAACTCCGCCATCCCTCCAGATCCAGAAAACTCAAGGACTATCTTGACTGAACGGAAAAGTATTGACGGATACCGGGAAATGGAGTTATGTAAACTTCCAAGGCGCCTGGAGGCGATCATCGGAATGCTGGATCCGGGCTGCGAACTGGCGGACGTTGGCTGTGACCACGGATATACCGGGATCACAGCCGTCTTAAGGGGGATCGCGAAAAAGGCTCTGCTGACGGATATCCGTCCGGGGCCCCTTAACGCGGCGAAGGAGAACGCCCGAAGGGCCGATCCGGAGGGGGAACGCATCCTGACGAGGCTTTCGGACGGACTTGCGAAGATCGAAGTGAAGGAAGCGGATACCCTGATCATATCCGGAATGGGAGGACCGCTCATTCAGAGCATCCTTACAAAGGAACCGGAAAAGACGGCATCCTTCCGGACCATGATCCTTTCTCCCCAGTCCCTGATCCCGGAATTCAGACGGTTCCTTAAGGAGGGTGGATTTTCTGTCCTGGATGAGGCCTTTGTCTTCGAGGACGGGAAATACTATACCGTCATAAAGACCGCACCGGTAGATGTTATGTCAACTCCAGAAAGGCTGCCGGCTCTGGAAAAGGCCGAAGACGAAACGGACATTATGTCAACCGACCGGATCCCGGGGGAACTGGCATGTGAATTCGGCGCCATCCTGCTTGAACGAAAAGATCCTGTTCTGAAGCAGTTTCTCTATGAAAGACTTGAAAAGTGTGATATAATATTATGTAAACTCGAAGCCGGGACGCCCTCCGAAAGCGCGAAGAAGGCGGCCGGACTTCAGGGAAAACAGCGCGAGATGATCCTTAGCGCGCTTGAATATTACAAATGAACGATCCGAAGGAGGACCCGGGCATGGCAAAACTGATGATCAACGGAAAAGAGTATGAGTATGACGAGGGCACGAAATTCGAGTATGTGGCCAAGGATTTCCAAAAGGAATACGCGGATACAATAGCGCTCGTTATTGAAAACGGGAAGATGCGGGAACTCACAAAATCCGTGAAAAAGGATGCCACGATCGAGTTCCTTACCCTTGGTGACAAGACCGGGCATAAAACCTATGTGCGGACTGCCACGATGATACTGATCAAGTCCATGTATGATGTGCTCAGGGACAGACTGGATCATGTCAGTGTCGAATATGCCATCGGCCAGGGTTATTATCTGGAGGTGGAGCTGAAGGAGGAAAAGAAGCTTTCGGACGCGGATGTGGCCGCCGTGAAGGAAAGGATGCAGGAGCTGATCGACGCGGACCGTCCCATCACCAAGCGCTCCTATCCGAAGGATGACGCGATCAGGATCTTCCGTGAAAACGGGATGATGGACAAGGTTCGCCTGTTTGAATACCGGAGAAGTTCTTCCATCAACGTTTACTGTCTGGATGATTATTATGATTACTACTACGGCTATATGCTTCCGAGCACAGGCTATGTAAAGTACTATGACGTGATCCCCTATGAGGACGGTGTGATGCTGCTGATCCCCCATACGGAAGACCCCAGCAGACTGGGCTTCTTTGAACCCCGCGAAAAACTGTTCGCGACAATGAAGCGCTCGAACGACTGGGGAAAACTGATGGGTATCTGCAATGTGGGCGAGCTGAACGACTGCATCTGCTCCGGCAACATCGATGACATGATCCTCGTGGCGGAGGCCCTTCAGGAGCGGCGGATCGGAGAGATCGCCAAGGAGATCGTGGACCGGGGAGATGTGAAATTCGTGCTGATCGCAGGGCCTTCTTCATCGGGCAAGACTTCATTTTCCCACCGGCTGTCCATCCAGCTTAGGACCTTCGGGAAGGTGCCTCATCCCATCGCCATGGACGATTATTTCGTGGACCGCGAATTTACTCCGCTGGATGAAAACGGGAACTATGATTTTGAATGTATCGAAGCGATTGACACCGATAAATTTAATGAGGATTTAACAAATCTTCTTGAGGGGAAGGAAGTGGAACTCCCGGATTTCAATTTCAAGGTCGGAAAGAGAGAGTATAACGGAAAGAAACTGAAGCTCTCTCCGGACGATATCCTTGTGATCGAGGGGATCCACGGACTGAATCCCGCGGCAACGAACCGGCTTCCGGAGGACAGCAAATTCAAGATCTTTATCAGCGCGCTTACGACCCTGAACATCGACGACCATAATCGGATCCCCACCACGGATGCGAGAATGCTCCGGAGGATCGTCAGGGATGCACGCACCAGAGGCGCGTCCGCGAAACGGACCATCGGAATGTGGCAGTCTGTAAGGCGGGGAGAGGAAAAGAACATCTTCCCTTATCAGGAAAGCGCGGATGTGATGTTCAACTCTGCGCTGATCTATGAGCTTGCGGCGCTGAAGCAGTATGCGGAACCGCTCCTTTTCAGCATCAGACAGGGCGAGCCCGAGTATTTCGAGGCAAAGCGGATGCTGAAATTCCTCGAGTACTTTGTTGGGATCGATGTCAAGCATGTGCCGAACAATTCCCTCTGCAGGGAATTCGTCGGGGGAAGCTACTTTAAAGTCTGAGTAAAGAGATAAAAACGCGAGCGGAACGGGTGATCGCTGCCTTCGGGCAGAGGAAAGTCCGGGCTTCACAGGGCAGGATGCCGGATAACATCCGGCGGAGGCGACTCCAGGACAAGTGCAACAGAAAACTACCGCCACTATGTGGTAAGGGTGAAAAGGCGGTGTAAGAGACCACCGCGTCCGCGGTAACGCGGACGGCGAATGTAAACTCCATCCGAAGCAAGACCAAGCAGGAAGCGTTAAGGCCGGCCCGGCCGTGCTTCCGGGTAGGTCGCTGGAAATACGCGGCAACGCGTGTTCAAGATAGATGATCATCCACGACAGAACCCGGCTTACAGTTCCGCTCGCGTCTTTATATGAAAAAGGTACCGGCTGCGGCTGAATATGAAGGAAACTGAGAGAAAAACAAAAAAAGAACGGCTGTTATTGATTGTGGCGGCGGTTCTTTTTTTGTTGATCGCGATCCCTGCGACCCTGCATCTCAGAGAAGAAAGAAAGATCCCTGAGACCTTCCGGAGCTGCGTGAAGGTTTTTTCCGGAAGAGAGGACGGCTGCGGAGTGATCCTGGATGCTTCCCCGGAGGAGATCATCGTCGTAACGGCATTTCATGTGGCGAAAGGCTGGAACGGGGATTCCCGTGTGCAATTCCATGACGGGAAAAGAGCCTTCGGACAGATCTTCGGCGGGGATGAGGCTCTTGATATCTGCTTCATAGGGATCCCGGCGGAAGCGGGGGAGGATCTTTCGCGATACAGGGCGGCTGCTGTCGGCCAGCTGCCTCCGGAGCCTTTTCCGGTATATCTTTATGACCCATCGGGGATAAGAGGGGAACAAAGGATTGACGGAGAGGTTCTTGCCCTGAAGGAGTACCTCTATGAATTTGACCGTAAGATGCTGTTCGGCAGAGCTTCCGTAAAGGAAGGAATGAGCGGCAGCGCGATCTTTACGGATGAGGGAATCCTTGCCGGGATCCTCCTTGCGGGAAACGGGGAAGGGATTCTTGCGGGGGCATGTACCGATGATATCCTGAAATGCTATGGCGGACCTTTCTGAAACTTGCTTTTTCTTTGAAAAATCCCGCATTTTTGCTTGACAACGGGGAGGGTCGCATATATTATTATATGGTGCGTCCGCATCGTGTCTCAATTTTCCGCGGACACCGTATTCTGTAAGGAGGTGAACCAGGTGGCTAACATCAAATCTGCGAAGAAGAGAATTCTGGTAAATCAGAGAAACGCCGACAGGAACAAAGCGATCCGCTCGGGTGTCAAGACATCCGTAAAGAAGGTTCGTGCCGCTGTTGAAGCCGGGGATAAGGCAGCCGCAAGCGAAGCGCTACTCAAGGCAACCGCTCAGATCGACAAGGCTTGTACCAAAGGCGTTTATCATAAGAACACCGCTTCGAGGAAAGTTTCCAGATTAGCACAGGCTGTCAATAAGCTTTCATAAGAGCGGAAATAGATATCCGATTAATGCAGAGCCATCTCATACCGTCATGTGGGATGGCTTCTTTCATAGGTAGAATATGGATCAGAGCAGAATCAGAAATTTTTGTATCGTTGCGCATATCGACCACGGCAAATCCACTCTGGCGGACCGGATCATCGAACGGACGGGGCTTCTTACCAGCAGGGAGATGCAGGAGCAGGTGCTCGACAATATGGATCTCGAGCGGGAGCGCGGGATCACGATCAAGGCTCAGGCGGTCCGGACGGTATATAAGGCGAAGGACGGAAAGGAATACATCCTGAATCTGATCGATACGCCGGGACATGTGGATTTCAACTATGAGGTCTCAAGATCCCTGGCAGCCTGCGACGGGGCGATCCTTGTGGTGGACGCGGCTCAGGGCATCGAGGCCCAGACCCTCGCGAATGTTTACCTGGCGCTGGATCATGACCTTGAAGTATTTCCGGTGATCAACAAGATCGACCTGCCTTCGGCGGAGCCGGAGCGTGTCATGAACGAGATCGAGGACGTGATCGGGATCGAAGCGAAGAACGCACCGCTGATCTCGGCGAAGAACGGGATCGGGATCGATGAGGTCCTTGAAGCGATCGTGGAAAGGCTCCCGGCACCGACGGGGGATGAGAATGCACCGCTGAAGGCGCTTATTTTTGATTCGCTTTATGATTCCTACCGGGGCGTGATCGTATTTATGCGGATCAGGGACGGGCGCGTGAGCAGGGGAACAAAGATCCGTATGATGGCCACCGGCGCGGTTTTTGATGTGGTGGAAGTGGGAACCTTCGGGGCAGGACAGTTCATTCCCTGTGAGGAGCTTTCCGCCGGGATGGTCGGCTATCTTACCGCGTCCATCAAGAATGTCCGGGATACGGCCGTCGGCGATACCGTGACGGATGACCGGAATCCCTGCAGCGAGCCTCTGCCCGGCTACAAAAAGGTTCTTTCCATGGTCTACTGCGGGATGTATCCCGCGGACGGAGCCAAATATCCGGACCTTCGGGACGCTCTGGAAAAACTTCAGCTTAATGACGCGTCTCTTTCCTATGAACCGGAGACCTCGGTGGCTCTCGGCTTCGGATTCCGCTGCGGCTTCCTGGGGCTTTTGCATCTTGAGATCATTGAGGAGAGGCTCGAACGGGAATACAACCTTGATCTTGTGACCACGGCCCCTTCCGTGATCTATCATGTATATAAAACGAACGGGGAGATGATCGAGCTTACGAACCCCTCCAATCTTCCGGATCCTTCCGAGATCGAATATATGGAGGAACCCTTTGTCTCGGCCGAGATCATGGTGACCACCGAATATATCGGGCCGATCATGGAACTCTGCCAGCAGAGGCGGGGCAGGTATCTGGGGATGGAATACATCGAGCAGACCCGGGCGCTTTTGAAATATGAACTTCCGCTGAACGAGATCATCTACGACTTCTTCGATGCCTTGAAATCCAAGTCCCGGGGTTATGCCTCCTTTGATTATGAACTGAAGGGCTATGAAAAGTCGGAGCTTGTGAAGCTCGATATCCTGATCAACAAGGAAGAAGT
The DNA here is from genome assembly GCA_024692955.1 of Lachnospiraceae bacterium. GTDB lineage: Bacteria > Bacillota > Clostridia > Lachnospirales > Lachnospiraceae > JAILLW01. The sequence goes on from JAILLW010000010.1 coordinate 13,844, forward strand.
GGATGCCCTCTCCTTTATCGTTCACAGGGACGGTGCCTATGAGCGGGGACGGAAGATGTGCGAGAAACTGAAGGATGAGATCCCGAGGCATCTTTTCGAGATCCCGATCCAGGCGGCCATCGGAGGAAAGGTCATCGCCAGGGAGACGATCAAAGCGCTCAGGAAGGATGTCCTTGCCAAGTGCTACGGCGGCGATATCACGAGAAAGAAGAAGCTTCTCGAGAAACAGAAGGAAGGGAAAAAGCGCATGCGGCAGTTCGGAAATGTCGAGATCCCGCAGCGCGCATTTATGTCGGTTCTGAAACTGGATGAGGAATAGGAATGCCTGATCTCGGAATTTATATCCATATCCCTTTTTGCGTAAGGAAGTGCAGTTATTGCGACTTCCTTTCCTTTTCCGCCGGGGAGGAAACCGGGAAGGATTATCTCGATGCCCTGATCTGCGAGATCCGTGAGAAGGGGCCGCAGTACCGGGGATATATAATAACAAGTGTTTTTATCGGGGGCGGGACTCCGTCTTCGGTGCCCTCCGGTCACATCACAAAGATCCTGCGGACCGTCCGGGAAAACTTTGAAGTATCCGAAGACTGTGAGATCTCCATGGAATCCAATCCGGGGACACTGACGGAGGAAAAGTTAAAGGAATACAAAAAGGCGGGGATAAACCGCCTGAGCATGGGGCTCCAGTCCGCGTCGGACAGGGAGCTTTCGTGGCTTGGGAGGATTCATACATTTGCCGGTTTCCTCGCCTCATATGATCTTGTAATTAAATCCGGATTTAAGAATGTCAATATCGATCTGATGTATGGCATTCCGGGACAGACAAAGGCATCCTGGGAAAAGACTCTCCGGGAGGTACTCGGACTTAACCCGCGGCCGACCCATATTTCCGCTTATTCCCTGATCGTGGAAGAGGGGACCCCGTTTTATGAGATCTATGGGGAAGCGGCAGGCGGACGTGAAAACGGAAAGGATCCGGAGAGACAATACCCGCCCCTTCCTTCCGAGGAGGAAGAGCGGAACATGGATAAAATAACAGAGGATATTTTATCGAAATACGGCTATCACCGGTATGAGATCTCAAATTACGCCAAAAAAGGATTCGAATGCCGGCACAACCTGCGCTACTGGAAGCGGGGGGAGTATCTCGGCCTCGGACTTGGCGCGGCCTCCTTTACGGACAATATCCGCTACCGGAACACGGATGATCTTTCCGTCTATCTTCGCAGGGGGTTTCGGAAGGAGGATTATCAGGTGCTTTCGGAACGTGAACAGATGGAAGAGTTCATGTTCCTCGGTCTCCGCCTTACGGAGGGGATCCTTACGGATGAGTTTGAGCGGGTTTTCCGGAAACCCTTTCCGAAGCGCTACTGGGACGTGATTTACCGGTATGAAAATCTTTGCTTCATCGAACTTGAGGACTCGCCGGAGGGGCTGCGCGTACGTCTTACCCCGAAGGGGCGTGACATTTCGAACAGGATCCTTTCCGAGTTCCTTTTTGACCCTTAGGACGCATGCGCTCTGTCCGCTGTGAAACGATTCAAAAACTGCTTGCACATTGCCTTTATATCCATTAAAATAACACTGTGTATCTTTTCGCCCGGGTTCCGGGCTGTGTGGGGGAAATATGCAGTTTAAAAGGATCAGTGAACTGAAGGATGGAATGAGGCTGGCCCGCCCGATCTACAATAAGAACGGGGTGCTTCTTTTTGAGAGGGACAGTAAGATCACTTCCGCCGGGATTGCGAGTATTCAGAATTTCGGACTGATCGGTCTCTTTATTCTGGAGCCTGCGGAGCCGTGTCCTCCGATGACACCGGAGGATATCGAGTTTGAGCGGTTTCAGACTGTGAACGTATTCAGCCTGATGGACGAGATCGCGTTTGTCAGGGCGAAGGGCAAAACGACCAAACTGCCCGTGATCGTCGCAAATGTACTGAAAAATTACGGCCATCTGGATAAAAAGATCAATTTCATCCAGAGCCTTCGGAGCGCTGAGGATGCGGTCTTCAAGCATGCGCTGAATGTCGCGATCCTTACCGCAATGATATCGAACAAGCTGAATGCCCGTGTGGAAGAAAGAACGGATGCGGTAACGGCGGCACTGCTTCACCGGACCGTGGATCAGGATGTGATGGAAAAGCTCTTTACTTCCACGCCCAATGTGCGCCGCTATTGTTTTCAGGCAGACAAGATCATTGAAGGAGTAAAGACCGGAGAAACGGACCTCCATGTTCGTCTGATGGACGGAGGAAAGATCCTTGCCGTCGCGGATGCCTTCGATGAGATGACTGCGATGCATGACGGCGGAACCCCCGAATCCGAAGTGGCCGCAGTCAGATATCTGATGGATCATGAGGACCTGTTCGATCACAGAGTAGTGATGGGACTGGTGGATTCCATCAACATCCTTGTGCCGGGTGTCTGTGTGGAGCTTAACAACGGGGCAAAGGCTCTTGTGCTCAATGAGAACCGGCAGAATCTGTTTGAGCCGATGGTCCTCAGCTTCCAGGGAAATGAGATCATAGACCTTGGCAATCACAGCATGTACGGCGATCTTAGGATCGTGGATATCATGAAAACTCTCGATAATCGCAATGTCATCGACCAGGAGACGTTGTCCAAATACGGAATGGCATAGAAAGGACAGATTATGGCAATACCCGAACTCAAAGAGATCTTAAGGATAGGAAAGCAGAACGGCGCTTCCGACGTTCATCTGACCGTGGGCGTGCCGCCCAAAATGCGTGTGAACGGACGGCTCATCACCCTGGATCAGTATGACCGTCTTATGCCGCCCGATACGGAGAAATACGTAGAGGGGATCATGGATGAGCGCCAGAAGAAGATCTATGATGAGAGGGGCGAGTTTGATATGTCCTTTTCGATACAGGAACTCGGGCGTTATCGTGTGAATGCGTTCCGCCAGAGAGGCTCGGCCACCCTGGCGATCCGTCTCGTAAGTACGGAAGTGCCGGATCCCGTGGCTCTCGGGGTGCCGGAATCCGTAGTGGATCTTTATCAGAGAAAAAGAGGACTCGTTCTTGTAACGGGGCCTACCGGATCCGGTAAATCGACGACTCTGGCAGCGATCATAGACAAGATCAACAAGAACCGGGACGCCCATATCATCACGCTGGAGGATCCCATTGAGTATCTGCACCGTCATTCGATGTCCATCGTAAACCAGAGAGAGATCGGTCTGGATTCGCGAAGCTATGCGGACGCTCTTCGTGCGGCACTCCGTGAGGATCCCGATGTGATCCTTGTGGGTGAGATGCGTGACTTTGAAACGATCTCGGTAGCCATCACCGCCGCGGAGACCGGACATCTGGTGCTTTCCACCCTGCATACCATCGGTGCCGCAAGTACGGTGGACCGTGTGATCGACGTATTCCCTCCGCATCAGCAGCAGCAGATCAGGGTACAGCTGGCGAACGTTCTGGAGGCCGTAGTATCCCAGCAGCTGATCCCGAAGGCGGACGGTAGCGGCCGTGTGGCGGCTTTCGAGGTCCTGCATTCAAACCATGCGGTAAGGAACCTGATCCGTGAAGGCAAGTCCCACCAGCTGCAGTCGGTTATGCAGACGAACCGGAAGCTCGGCATGATGGTCATGGACGAGGCGATCCAGCAGCTCTATCAGTCCGGCAGGATCAGCAGGGACGCGGCGATCCAGTTTGCCGTGGATCCGGACGCGATGGCGAATAAACTGTTTTAGGAATAAGAAAATCCGGCCCCGCCGCAAGGCGGGGCTTTTCATTTGCCGTTCATTCCCTCTTTGCGAAAAGGATCCGAAAAAAGTTCTTGACATCGAAAATTCGAAATGATATAGTCTCTATTACCGATACACGATGATCGATCCGCGGCGGTTCGCCGCATTATTCCAAATGACTTTATCTGATAAGACAGGACATGGGCCTGTGCACTTTTTGCGGCATGATACCGGAAAGGAGGTATGTTTGTTCGGTAAAATCCTGTCCGGATCCGTATTCGGACTGAAACCTTATCTGATCGATGTGGAAGTGGATTTTTCCCAGGGACTTCCCTGCTTTGTGATGGTGGGAAGCCTCGGGCCCGAGGTACGGGAATCCGCGGAAAGGGTGAGGATCGCCCTGAAAAACGGCAATATCAGTCTGCCTGCCGTCCACATCGCGGTAAACCTTTCTCCGGCCGATATGAGAAAGACCGGCACCGGTTTTGACCTGCCCATCGCTCTCGGAGTACTCGGCGTAATGGGGGAGATCCGCGAAAGAGCCGCGGACGGGATCCTGATCCTTGGAGAGCTGGGGCTTAACGGTGAGATCAAGCCGGTGCCCGGAGTGATGCCCATTGTCTGGGAAGCTGCGAGGAACGGGGTGAGGTACTGTATGGTGCCTTATGAAAACGCAAAGGAAGCGGCAGTCATCGAGGAGATGTATGTGATCGGGGTGAAGAATCTGAAGGAGGCAATGGAATACCTGAATTCGAAAGAAGAGGAGAGAAAGAGCATTATCCCGCGAACCCTGCCCGGAAACTGGTTTGAGGAGAAGGAAAGAAATAAAATAACATGTGATTTTATTGATATCACCGGGCAGGACGCCCTGAAACGCGGGGCACTGATCGCGGCGGCGGGCTTTCACCATCTCCTGATCATGGGGCCTCCCGGAACCGGAAAAACGATGGTGGCGAAGCGCCTTCCCTCGATCCTTCCCCCTCTTTCGAGAGAAGAGTGCCTGGATGTGACTGCGATCTACAGCATTGCGGGAAGACTGACCCGGGAAGAGCCTGTGATCACGGCGCGCCCTTTTTTCAACCCTCATCACGGGATCTCCCCGGCGGCTCTGGCGGGCGGAGGGAGGATCCCGAAGCCGGGAGTGCTCTCACTTTCCAACAAAGGGGTCCTTTTTCTTGACGAAATGCCGGAATTCGGAAGGGAGACCCTTGACATGCTCCGGGAACCCCTGGAGGAGAAGCAGGTGCAGATCGCACGCTCATACGGATCCTTCACTTATCCGGCTGACATCATGCTGGTCGGTGCGATGAACCCGTGCCCCTGCGGCTATTATCCGGATATGAACCGCTGCCGTTGCTCCCCGGAGTCTGTGAAGCGCTATCTTTCCCATATTTCGGGACCGATCCTTGACAGGATGGATCTTTGTCTGAAGGCGGAAAAACTGAGGATCCGGGACCTCCAGAAAGGGAAGGGGAAGACCTCGAGCGCCGAAATGAAAGAGAAGGTGATGATGGCGAGAAGGATTCAGGAGGAACGGTATCGGGGAACGAAGTATACCTTCAATTCGACACTGGACGTGAGCGGGATCCGGGAATTCTGCCGTCTGGGCAGGAGCGAAGAAGCCCTGGCGGGCGAGATCTGCGGGAAACTTGATATTTCGGCGAGGGCCTATCACCGTCTTCTGAAGGTATCGCGGACCATCGCCGATCTGGACGGGGCGGTCGATATCGGGAGGGAACATATCCTGGAAGCCGTAGGCTACCGGCCGGCACTGCCGGGAGCATAGGGGGATGATTATGGGTGATGAAAGCAAACGATGTTATGCACTGTTTCTTACCATGCTGCCGGAGTGCGGGAGCGTGACCATAAGAAAGCTGCTTCAAAGATACGGTTCGCCGGAAGAGGTCTATCTGGCGGCAATCCGGAAAGAACCCGGTTTTTCTGGACTTCTCGGAAAGGAGCACTCGGAAAAGGTTCTCGATATGACAGCCGGCGCGGATCCGCAAAAGTCCTATGAGGAGATGCTGAAAAATGAAATAACGATGGTTATCGAATCTGACGAAATCTATCCGGCCCGTCTCCGGAAGATGGAAAAACCGCCCTACGCGATCTTTGTGAAGGGAAAGCTTCCGGAAGACGACATTCCCGCCGTGGCCATCATCGGCGCACGGAACTGTTCCCCTTACGGGGAATATACGGCCGAGGAATTCGGGGCGTATCTGGCATCAAGGGGTGTCAATATCATAAGCGGTATGGCAAGAGGGATCGACGGGATCGCCCAGAGAGGCGCCCTGAGGGCGGGCGGGCATACCTATGCGGTTCTTGGGAGCGGCGCGGATGTGTGCTACCCGGCCTCAAACCGGGATCTTTACGGAAAGATCTGCCGGGAGGGCGGTGCGATCTCGATCTTTCCGCCGGGCTCGGCACCGCTCGCCCGGAACTTCCCGGCTCGAAATGCCATCGTTTCGGCCCTCTCCGATCTGATCCTTGTGATCGAGGCCCGGGCAAGATCCGGAACCTCGAATACGGTGGAACATGCCCTGCATCAGGCAAAAGAGGTATACGCGGTGCCGGGGAGGATCACGGACAGACTCTCCGACGGCTGCAATCTCCTGATCCGCCAGGGGGCAGGTGCCGCGCTTTCCCCGGAGGACCTATACAGGGAACTCGGCGTACTGAAAAACCGGGCGGGAGGAGGCGGATCCCCCTCCGGCAATGACAGTCCCGAAGAAGAAAAGAGGCCCGGAGAGGAAAGAGTGACTGGATTCGGGGACACAAAAAAAGGGAAAAGAAGCGGAGCGAAGATCCGCGAACTTTCCGACTGCGTGACGATGACTCCGAAGTCCGCGGAGATGATCCACGAAAGATGGAAAAAAGTAAAGAAGGATGCCGTCTTCGAAGAAACGGTCAGAGAACTGGTGCTCCTTACGCTTGACGGAAGGATCCTCGAAGAAGGCGGATGGTATTACAGAAAAGGAGAATGAAATGAGTGAATTTGAAAAAGAACGGTTCGGAAAACGGAAAACGGAAAAATACGCGGGGGATTCCCTGATGGACGAGGAGCTGAAGGACAGAGGAAAGCTGATCCGGATCATAGCGCTTGTGGCAGTGGCGGTGCTCCTTCTCGGGATCATCGGAACGATCTCGATCGTTCATGTGACCTATGAGGGGAAAAAGGAGGAAGAGGATCTTTCGGCAATGGCGGAACCCATTGAGGAGCTTCCGGGCGCGGAGGATGATACCATCGCTCAGCTCGAGGAAGTACAGAAGTACCTGGACTACATCGGAAGCAGCGTGGATGAAAATTCGGATACCCTGAATACGCTCTATAAGGATCAGGAGAGCCTGAAGGAGACAAACAATATCACGAAAGAGTTCCGGACCGAGGTGGGGAAAGACATCTCGTCTCTGAGCGAGCGCTTTAAGGCCCTTGATCAGGAAATCGCCTCTCTCAAAAAGGAGGTTTCGAAGATGATCTCGGATCTTAAGAGCGGAGACGAGACCGCCAGTCAGGAGTACCTGAAGAATTTCAGCAATATCACGAACCGGGTAAATGAACTGAAGAACAGCTATACCGCTTCCACGGGCGAGATCACGAGGCTGATCGAAAAGCTTGAAAAGAACGGAGAGAGCCGCTATGACAAGCTGGTGGCGGAACTCGGCACGCTGAAGAAGGGAATGGAAGAGGGGGATACCAAAGGGATCCGGTCCCTCACGGATCTTCTCGATAAAATTAATTCAGGACTTAATAAACAGTTGACTGCAGTCAGCACGGATATGCAGTCCGGCTTCCGAAATGTCAGTGACGATATGGGGGACGGATTTGACGAGACAAATGAGAATATCAAATCGGGATTTGATAAAATTGACAGCAAGGTGGATCAGAGCATTGAAAACCTGGCAGTTTCACTGAAGCAGGAGATCCGGAATATGAACGGAGACAACACCGAAGTCCTTTCACTCCTGTCCGGTCTGAGCACGGATCTGAATAACTACGCGGATACGGTGAACCGGTCTTTTACATCTGTCGCTAATGGAAAACAGAAATTAAGCTCCGCATTAGCGACGAAATATAACGAAATGGGGCTGGGACAGGCCTCCGGGAGCGATCCTTCGACACCTCTTACGCCGGAGGGCGGTTTTGATGATTTTGAGGCCGCGATCATGAGGATCCGGGCCGGAGACAAGGTGCTGCCGATCCCGGACCGGGGCGAGATCGTCTTTGTCTATCATCACCACAGTACGGAAGAGATTGGGAGCGCGGACAGTGAAGAGGAATCGGGAGGGGCGTACCCGGATGATCATATTTCGGATCACAGCGGCGGCTGTTTTACGAAGGAAGTGAAGCATACCCATACGGGATCGCCGAAAACGGGCGGCGGCTGCTACGGAGAGTCCTATACCTATTACGGGACTCACACCTGCGGGGGAACCATCGTGCCCTATGATCAGAACGTGGAGGGCTATATCTGCCAGAAATGCGGGAAGGGATATACTTATTCCCAGATCGGCGGAGACTGCACGGCCCAGATCCGGGATGACACCCCCACCACGGGCTACCGGCTTAACTGCGGGAAATCAAACGCGACGGAAGGATACGCGTGCGGCTGCGGCTGCCATGAAGGGCAGATGGTATCGGCATATATCAGGTATGTGGATTACTGAAGGCGCTATTCTCCCGCACGTCACGGCGGACCGGAGAGCGTCGCCGGCATCGGCTCCGGGGTATAAATAACACTTGTATTTTTAGCATCCCTGTTGTAAAATAGCACTGTATGCGTATACGCATCAAATCTATCCGGTGAAAGAGGTGTTGGGATGGCTCTATTCGGAAGACGTGTCCGTATCGGAGATCTGCTGATCGAGCAGGGAATGATCACTGACGAACAGCTGAAGATCGCTCTTGAAGAGCAGAAGGTCCGCAAGATGAAGCTCGGCGAGACGCTGATCGCGCTGAATTTCATTACCGTGGATGATTTCGCGGATGTCCTGTCGAAACAGCTGGGTATCGAGTCCGTAAACCTTCGGGAAACGGGACTTCAGGACCGGGCGATCGCACTGGTTCCCGAGGATATCATGAAGAAGCACGACCTTGTGCCCTTCAAATTCGATGATGATGATGCCGGGATCCTTTGCGTGGCCATGGCCGACCCCCTGAATCTTTCCGCCATCGATGATGTGGCCCTGATCACGAATATGGATGTGAAGCCGTATTTCGCTTCCTCCTCCCAGATTGCCCTTCAGCTTGACCGCATGTTCGGAAAGAAGGAGGCGATCAAGGCGGCCGCCCAGTACGAAAAGGAGCACGCGGACGAGCTGACCGATATCGAGGTCTTTGAGACGAATGCCGAGGTCGATAACGCACCCATCGTAAAGATCGTCAGGACGATGCTGGAACAGGCGGTCCGTCAGGGAGCTTCCGATATCCACGTTGAGCCGCTTGAGCGAAGGCTGAGGGTAAGGTACCGGATCGACGGGGCGCTGCTTGAGGTCATGGACTACAATACGACCCTCCTTCCCGCGATGGTGGCCCGTATCAAGGTCATGTCCGGACTTGATATCTCCGAAAAGAGAAAGCCTCAGGACGGACGTCTCACGATCCAGGTGGACAACCGGGAATATGATGTCCGTGTTTCCGTTCTTCCCACCGTTTTCGGAGAGAAGACCGTTATGCGTATCACGGCCAAGGACGGCCTCCAGAGAGAAAAGAAACATCTCGGCCTCACCGCGGAAGACGAGGTGCGGCTTGACAATATCCTGAAGAACCCTCACGGGATCATCCTCGTTACCGGACCTACCGGTTCCGGTAAATCCACGACCTGCTACACGGTGCTCAGCGAGCTTAATACCGATGAAGTGAACATCATCACGGTAGAGGACCCTGTCGAAGCGAATGTTGACGGGGTAAACCAGGTGCAGGTGAACACCAAGGCGAATCTGACCTTTGCTTCCGCCCTCCGTTCCATTCTGCGTCAGGACCCGGATATCATCATGATCGGTGAGATCCGTGACGGTGAGACGGCGGAGATCGCGGTAAAAGCGTCGATCACGGGTCACCTTGTCATATCCACCCTTCATACGAATTCCACGGCAGCGTCCATCACCCGACTTATCGATATGGGCGTGGAGCCTTATCTCATCGGCGATTCCGTGGTCGGGATCATAGCGCAGCGCCTGATCCGCAAACTGTGCCCGAAGTGCAAACGGCCGGTACAGGCTACGCCGAAGGAAAAGAAGCTTCTCGGCTTCCCCGTTGATACCGAAGTGACCGTCTATGAACCGGTGGGCTGCGACGAATGCGGAGGCATCGGGTTTAAGGGACGTACGGCGATCTATGAGATCATGCCCATCACTCCGAAACTGAGGGCCAGCGTTCATGACCATGTGACCGCGGACGAACTTCGGGACATTGCGGTAATGGAGGGCATGAACACACTCCGTATGGCGGCCGCGAGAGAGGTTCTCGAAGGGGTGACCGCCGTTTCCGAGATGGTGAAGGTGGCATACGAGGCAGAGGCTGATTAAAACGGAGGGATCATTCCACCATGGCTGAATACAAATATAAGGTTATTTCTTCGGACGGAAAGGAACTGAGAGGCAGCATCGAGGCTGCCACCCAGGATCAGGCCATTATCCAGCTGAGGGCCCAGAAGAACACGGTCATCAGTATCGAGGAAGCGAATTTCGCGAACAAAAGCATCGGGATCGGTCTCGGCGGAAAGGTTTCCGCCCGGGATTACTCCATTTTCTGCCGCCAGTTTGTGAGCATCCTTCAGGCCGGTGTCAGCATTCTGGACGCGCTGGCGATGATGGCGGATCAGACGGAGAACAAGGTCCTGAAGAATGCTCTGAAAGAGGTTCATGAGGATGTATCCAAGGGAAATTCCATGGCGACGAGCATGAAGCGCCGCCCGAAGGCTTTCCCGTCGATGCTCTGTAACATGGTGGATGCCGGAGAAGCTTCCGGTAGTATGGATGTCGCCTTTGAGCGGATGGCGACCCAGTTCGAAAAGGAAAACACCCTGAATCAGGCCGTGAAGAAAGCGCTGATCTACCCCATCGTGCTTGTTGTGGTCCTGATCGGCGTGCTTGCCCTTATGATGGTCTGGGTCATCCCGAATTTCATGACGATGTTCGAAGACCTTGACACCGAGCTTCCCGCCATAACCCAGGCCGTGGTCAATATGTCAAACTTCGTCATCAAAAAATGGTGGCTGATCCTCATCGTCGCGGTTGTGGTGATCGTTCTCTTCAAACTTTACGCGGCGAGCCCTTCGGGGAAATTCGTACTCGGCAAGATCAAATTAAAGATCCCGATCCTCGGAAAACTTCAGATGAAATCCGAATGCGCAAGGCTCGGGCGTACCCTCTGTACCCTCCTCGGCGCCGGCGTTCCGATGATCGATGCGTTGGAGATCACCTCCCGCTCCATGGATAATGTACATTACCGCAAAGCCCTGGCTGATGCGAAAGACCAGGTTACGAGAGGTGTGGAACTGTCCCGCCCCTTAAAGACCTGCGGCCTTTTCCCGCCCATGGTGGTCCATATGGTCTCCATCGGTGAGGAGACCGGTAATATCGAGACCATGCTGGAAAACATCGCGAATTATTACGAGGAGGACGTGCAGATCGCCACGGAGCAGGTGATGGCGCTCATGGAGCCCGCAATCATCATCGTAATGGCGCTGGTGGTCGGATTCCTGATACTTGCGATCCTTCAGCCCATGCTTACATTGTACGAAAACCTCAGCTGAGCCGGATATGAACATACTTCAGTTTCTGATCCTCATACTTGTACTGCTCGTTCTGATCGGGATCCTGAACGAAAAGATCTTCCATGTCCAGAGTGACATCGCGCTGATCCTTTTTTCGCTGATCATTTCCCTGTTCCTTCTTGTTTTCGGAAGGCTGTTCAGGGTCGGTCCCGTGGAGAACTTTATCGGGAGGATCGGAGACTTCGGATTTGAAAAATACCTGATGGAAGGTGTCCTTTGCTTTATGCTTTTTTCCGGCGCGAGCAAGGTGAACATTCGGAAATTCCGTCAGAACGTCCGAGCCATCAGCCTTCTTGCCCTTCTTACCACGATGCTGTCTTCCGTGGTATACGGAGGGCTTTTTTATCTTGTTTCCCTGATCTTCGGATTCCGGATGGATATCCTTACCTGCATCCTCCTCGGCTGCGTGGTGTCGCCGACGGACCCCATCGCCGCCACGGGGATTCTCAACAAGATCGGACTGTCCAAAAACGTCTGCTCGGTCATCGAGAACGAATCCCTTTTTAACGACGGCACCGGCGTTACGCTGTTCATCTTTGTAAGGAGCCTTGTCCGGCACAGCGGGGAAAACGGATTTTTCGTGCTGATGCTGAAGGAGATCGGCGGAGCCGTCGCAACCGCCCTTGTGATCTCGTTCCTGCTCTTTAAACTGATGGAGCTTACCAGGGATCCGATCCGGTATATCCTGATCTCCCTTCTGGATGTCTCACTGGTTTATATGATATGCGAGCATCTGGGCTTTTCCGGCGTGATCGCCTCGGTGGTCTGCGGGATGTATTTCTCCGTTGCCTATTCGAAGATGGAGAGGAGAGTAAAGGTGATCGATCCGAAGGAACTCTATCCGGATTTCTGGGAGATCGTGGAAAATCTTCTGAACGCCGTGCTCTTTGTGATGATCGGCCTGACCGTGCTGAACGTTGAGATCAGCAGATACTTCCTGATCCTTCTTCCCGCGGCGATACTCATCAACGCGCTGGCGCGGGCTTTCGGGGTTTCCGCCAGCTGCTTCCTTACCGGAAAAAAGAATATCCCCGGGAATTACTGCGGCTCCGAATATGTTGCCCTTATGACCTGGTCCGCTCTGAAAGGAGGGCTTTCTCTTGCCCTTGCGCTCGGGACCGGGGAGTTTCTTCCGAAGGATGTTTACGATATTTTCATCAATGTGACCTATATCACGATCTTCTTTACCGTTCTCGTACAGGGCCTTACGGTAAAGAAAGTGTATTTTGCCCTGGAAAAGCATAAGGCCGGAAGGACGGCCAAAGAAAGACGGGAAAAGGAAGGGGTATCCGGATGAAGATCATTATCGTGGGCGCGGGACGGACGGGCTGTTCCCTGATCGGCGCCCTTTCGAAGAAAAACTATGATATCACGGTGATCGACCGGCACAGGGATCTGGTGGAGAGTGTGACCGACCGGTACAGCGTAAGCGGGATCGCGGGAAGCGGGGCATCGAAGGAAACGCTTCTCAAGGCCGGTGCGGATACCGCGGATATCCTGATCGCACTTACGCCCGTGGATGAGATCAATATCTTAAGCTGCCTCCGGGGAAAGGCTCTGGGGGTGGTAAAGACTGTGGCCAGGATCTTTCAGCCCGACTTCGCCTCCGAGAAAAAAGCCCTTCATGAAGAGCAGGGCATCGACTATATCATCAGCCCGAAGTCTGATATGGCAAAAGAGGCCGCGGAAAACATCGGTTTTCCGGGTATCGTCAAGCCTGAAGGGCTCTTCGGGGAACAGATCCGGATGGTCTCTTTGACGGTGCTTCCGGATTCGCCGTTAAGGGATAAGAATCTCATTGAGATCCGAAAGGACATCGATAAGGAGATCCTGATCGCCACGGTGCTCCGGGACGGAAAACTCTATGTCCCGGACGGACAGTTCAGGATCGCAGAGGGTGATATCATCGGGATCGCCGCCGAGAAAAGCCGGATCGCCAGGTCGCTCCAGCGGATCGGCGTGATGAAGCATCCCGCGAGAAAGATAATGATCACGGGGGGCGGCGTGACGGCTCAGTATCTTGTCGGGATGCTCCTTGAGGATAAAAAGAGCGTGACCGTGATCGAATCGGATCTTGAGCGCTGCAGGGAACTTATGGAAAAGTTTCCTTCGGCGAAGATATCCTACGGAGACGGACAGATGTCCGAGATCCTCGAGGAAGAGGGGATATCTTCCTGCGATGCGCTGGTGTCTCTTACCGACAGGGACGAGACCAACCTGGTGACCAGTATGTACGCATGGTCAAGGAATGTGCCTTCGATCCTGACAAGGATCGACGAACCGGGACATCTTAATCTGCTGCACAGAGTCAATCTCGACATCACCCTTTCCCCTTCGGAGATCTCCGTGAACAAACTGATCCGCTTCGTCGGGAACGCGGAGGCGGGGGATGCTCCGAACGAGATCGAAAAGTACTGTACGGTGGCGGACAATATGGCTGAAGTATTGCAGTTTACTGTGGGGGGAGATTTCCTGAAGCCGGACATGCCTTTTAAGGATCCGGCCTTTGCCCTGAAAAAGAACGTGATCATCGCTTCCGTGATCCGGGATCAGAAGGTGATCCTTCCGGACGGGAATTCGAGTCTGAAAAAAGGGGACAGGGTCATCGTTGTCTCCGAGAAAAAGCATCATATCGAGAGGCTGAACGGGATCTTTGCGTAGGCGAAGATACCGTCCTCACATGCCGAAGTATTCACGGAAGATAAGACGGAGCCGGTTCAAAGAGCCGGTTCCTTTTATATGCTCCTTAAGAAGCCGGTTGCCGTTTTCCATATAAGCCACCTCTTCTTTTCCGGCCCTCCCGCCCCGGTAGAGGCAGGTCTCGAAGACCGGCAGAAAGGAGAGCGCTTCCGCGGGCACCTTTTCCCTGCAGCGGTCTAAGAACTCCTCATAGGTTTCCGCCTCGGCTCTTTTAAGCCGAAGGATCGTAAGAAGACTCAGATTCTTCCGGAACATGATCCGGAATTTCTTATCGTCCGCTGATCTTTGATAACGGAGATTCCGGACAAGGAGACTGAGCAGAAGAAGAATGAGAGCGACCGCGGCGCCGGTTCCGAGGATCGGAACAAGATACCGCAGTCCGATGCCTTTTCCGGGTTCCTCTTCCTCTGCCTCCTCCATTTCGGGAAGAAGAGTGGCTTCTTCTTGCTCCGGGATGCCTGCTCGAACGGCATATGCTTCTTTCTCGCTTAGGAGTTCTCCGGAGGTCTTCCAGCGCTGGACGGTTCCGAATCCGGGGGTTGGTTCATAGGAGATCCAGCCGACTCCATCAAGGTAGCATTCGGGCCAGGCGTGGGAGTCTTTTTCCGTAACGGTCACAGGCCCGTGGGCCGTCTGAATGACCCGGTATCCCTGAACGAACCTCGAGGGGATCCCCTCGACTCTCGCAAGGAGCACGAAAGCTGTGGCGTAGGATACGCAATAGCCTTCCTGTTTTTCGAAGAGAAACCAGTCCAGATAGCTTTCCGGGGATCTGACGGAGGGCGGGAGGGCTCCCGGTTCCGTGCTGTATTTCATGGAGGAGAGCATCTTTTCGATCCTTGAGAGCTTTTCGGCATCGCTTTCGCAGTCCGAAAGGAGCTCGCCAAGGAAAGCCCCGGTCTTCGGGGAACACTTCGTCGAGGGGAGAAAGACGCTGCGGATCCTCCTTCGATACGAAAGAAGATCCTCATACCGGGGAGCGGAAGAGGAATCTGCCCCTGATTGCAGGGAAACTTTTGAAAAGGCATCCGGATCATCCGGGTGAGGACTTTTAAGAAACTCCGAAAAAACGGGATTTCCCCTGTTCATCAGGTAGTATTCAACCATATAGGAATCATCGGGCTTTTTCTTCTTTTCGAAATAAAGATCTCCTCCCACGGAATAATATGGGAAAATGCGGTTGTCCTGTGTAATCAGGGAGGTTTTGGCGGGGGCGAAGGCATGGGACGAATGAAGACTGAGAAAACGGACCGTCAGCATGGATCTTTTCAGATAATCGGAAACGGAATCTTCCGCGTAGGAAGATACACCGGCCAGGGTCTCCAGGGAGTCCAGAAGGGTGTCATCGCCTTTTTCCTCATAGGTTTTGGTCCAGCCTCGTCCGTCGAACGTATCAAAGGTCTTGCCCTTAAGAAGGACCGGCGAGGAAGCGCCCGCTCCGAGAGTCACCTCCATAACCTTCCTGTCATTGCTCTTTATCCGCTTCCCAAGGAGTGCCTGATCGGAAAAGCCCATAAAACGGTCGTCCTTCCCGGAACCGCTCCTGGAGGAAATATATTCCGCGATCCGGTCTGCCCGGTCTGACATCGTCTCAAAGATCTTCTTCGCGAAGGCCCAGTCATAGGGCTTGTCCGGATACGGAAAGGTAAGCAGCAGGACCGGGATCAGAAGAAGGAAGGGCGAAAGATAAACAAGGTGTGCGCGCGGATCCTTTTCGGCATGCTTCCTCCAGCGGCGGCGGATCCCGTCCACGCATACGTTGAGGAGGAAAAAGAAGGAACAGGCGACAACGACCCTGCCCGGAGAAAAGCGAAGGAACAGGGAGAGGACAAGAACAAGGATGAGGACGGCCGAAAGCATCAGCCTTGCTTTTCGAAAAGAAAGCATCAGCCGGCCCGACAGAAACGTGCCGAAGGAGATGCAAAGCGCCGGGATCAGGGCGGGGTGATCTTCGAAAAAGCCTTTCAGGATTTCCGGAGGAATAAGGAGCAGGGTAAAGACTGCCATGGTGAAAAGAGACCCTCCGAGGATCAGCTTTCCGCCGCTTTTAAGATGAGTGAAAACGATCCCCGTAAGCGGGGGCAGGGCACAGGCAGCAAAAAGGAGAAGGACCGGGGATCCCGGATCGATCACCGGGGCGATCCAGAAGGAGGGGATGAGGCTTAAGGGAAAAAGGAAGATCAGATCATAAAGGAAGGGTACCATCAGAGCACCTCCTTAAGATCCGCTTCCGTCGGGATCACGAAAAGCTCATCGCCGGGGAAGGTCTTTTCCGCGCCTGCTCTTTGGGTATCATCAGTGACCAGATACACCGTTACGTGGATCCGGTTCCGGATAAACTGATCCACGGCCCTTGCGGCCGCTTCATCCGGATCATGGAGGATCAGGATCATACGGCTTAAGCTGTATACGTTCCGGTCGGAAAGAAGATGGGCCATAAGCTTTTCCGGAGTGTTTTCCGGGCGGAAGGAAAGCGCGGAAAGGTCGGAATAGAACTGCCGGAAATCACCGGGCTCCCGGATGGAATATTCCGCATATCCGGAGGAAAGGAAAAAGACCCTTACGGGTGTATTGTGATCGAGAAAATAGGAGGAGAGGGCGATGGTGACCTCCGAGAGCCTGTTTTCGAGAGGAAGATAAACGGAAGGATCGTCGGAGTACCTTCCGGAATCCATCAGGATCCCGATGCCCTGTTTTTCCTCTCCGGTAAGATTCCGGACAAGAAGTTTTCCGGAGGCTGCAGAGGCCTTCCAGTGGATCCGCCGGATACCGTCGCCGTTTTGATGATCCCTTACCGTCACATCCGTTTCCCTCAGGTCCGTGCGGGATTCGACGGAAGAGATATCCGTCTGCCCCAGGGTCTTAAGGGAATCCGGCCGGATGATCCTCGGAAGGACGTTCAGCCGGAAAGGCTCCCGGTTCGTAAAAGTGATCCGGAAGATCCTGAGATAATCCTCCAGAATAATGCTTTTTACACCGACTTCATATTCTCCGCGGTATCTGCAGACAAGAGAAGTTTTCTTTCTGATCCCGGAATGGGGCAGCAGCTCGTATTCCGTATCCTCCTCGATACCTCCGATGGAGGAAAATGGGCTGAAAAAGCGGATCCTGACACCGGAATAGGGGAAAAAGTCTTCGTTCTGAAGGGTGATATAGAAATCGGAGACCGTGCCAGCTACCACATTTACCCGGTTCATATCCTGATAGATCTTGAAGCGGAAAAGGACGATCAGGGTATAGAGGAGGGAAATCAAAGGAACAAGGGTCACGGCCGCGAAGAAGCCGTAGCTCAAAGGACCTCCGAAAAAGGAGATCGAAACCAGCGAGAGGATCCATAATGCGATTAGGATGATCCTGTTTGCGGTCATACCGTTACTCCGCGGGAACTTTTGCTTTAAGGAGCAGACCGGAAAGGATTGATTCCTTTTTCTCTCCCGCGATCCTGGCTTCCGGGGTGAGGACCAGCCGGTGGTGAAGCACATTTACTGCCACGGCTTTGATGTCATCCGGCTTTACGAAGTCCCGGCCCGAGAGGAAGGCCTTCGCCTGGGCGGCGCTGATCATGGAAAGAAGGGCCCGCGGGGAGGCACCGAGGACAAAGCGGGGCTCCTTTCTCGTAAGGTCCGCGATCTCTCTCGCGTAACCGATCACAGGATCGGTAATGATCACTGCGCCGGCCTGCTTTTTCATGGAAAGGAGATCCTCCCTGCCGCATACGGGCGTTACGGAAGAAGCGACTTTCCCCTCCACGAAGTTTCGCGCCAGCCGGATCTCTTCCGCCTCGCCGGGGTAACCGATGCGAAGGCACATCATGAAACGGTCGACGGAGGCTTCCGGAAGAGGATAGGTTCCGACGAATTCCACGGGATTCTGGGTGGCGATCACCATAAAGGGATCGGGGAGGGAGTAGCTTTGGCCGTCTACCGTAACGCTTCCTTCCGCCATGGCCTCGAGGAGAGCGGACTGGGTCTTCGGAGAGGTCCGGTTGATCTCGTCCGCCAGAATGATCTCCTTCATGATCGCTCCTTCCCGATATTCGAACTCACCGGTTTTCATATTATAGACGGATACGCCGGTGA
>JAILLW010000090.1 GCA_024692955.1 Lachnospiraceae bacterium
CATGTGGACGGACACATAGGAACTCTGAACTTTGACAAAAACAGAGTTTTTCCGTTTTGGGCGAATATAAGACCTTTTACATTTATTTGGGAAAGATACGATGGATGGAAAATAAATATTATCGGAAACATTACCATGTTCATTCCGGTAGGGATAGTTTGGCCTGTCTGCTTTAAGAAATTAAATAATATCCCGAAGACCTTACTTGCCGGAACTGCTTTCACGGTGCTCATCGAAATATCACAGCTGCTGTTTTTCGACCGCTGTTCAGATATAGATGACTTCCTCCTTAATACTACAGGATTTTCGATCGGCGCATTGATATACTTTACCGTTTCACGTATGTCAAAAAAACGCGAATATTGATTAACGCAATTTCACCCATAATCCCTTCCCGATGATAGACGACACCTGCCTTCTCGTTCCTCTCAGGACAGTCCGGCAAAGTTTCAACACCATATGACAATGAAGACGCGGGGGCGGTTCTCACCCCGCCCTCAATCCAATGACTGGCACTCTATGGTCTTCATCATCTCGCAGAAACCGTTTCGTTCATAGAACCGCATTCCGTCGACATTTCCGGGAAAGACCTGCGTGCGTATAAAATCGGCGCCGTTTTCTTTTCCGTAATTCTTCGCCGCGCGCATGAGCATACTTCCGATTCCCTTATCACGCAGATCTTCCCGCACACACAGATCCTGCAGATAAGCAACCGTCTGTGGCTTTAAGCAGGAAACCCTTTTCTGTGGAATGATCATGCAGTGTACAAAGCCGATTGCCACGCCGTCGATATCTGCCACAAGAATATCCTGCGTATCACTGTCAAATATCCCCCGAAAAAATTCCTCCGTTCTCTCACCGATCACAAAGTGTTCCGGCTGATAGCGCACTCCGTCTTCTTCCAACAATCGGTATAGAATGCGAAGTGCCGGTATATCATTTGCATCCGCTTTTCTTATCCGGAAATCGGTATTCATTTTTTCATAGATCTGCTGTATCAGCGGTGACTTATATTCTATATACTTATCCATATCATCAGGATAAAGCTTTGCTCCTTCTTCCTTGATCCTGCTGTACTCGCGTACGGCTTCGGGATGTGATCGCAGATAGTCCCGGAACGCGATATGTCTCTTAAGCTCGGCGCAATCCCGCGTGCACACATACAGATGATGTTTTCTCAGATGTTCCTTCCCATCATATTTGAATGCTTCCCGCCCGGAAATACCCAGATCCCCTTCGTGATGGTAACCGATTTCAGCAAGCGCGCTTACCACTTCCTCCAAAGCCTGTCTGTCCCGGATAACAACATCGATGTCTATGATCGGTTTTGCGGACAGCCCCCGCACGGAAGTACTGCCCACATGCTCGATCCTCAGTGCCAGTTCCCCCAGCGCTTCTTCTATTTCATCCCGGATCCTTATGAAATCATCCGCCCAGGCCTCATCATAAGGCATAACTACGACTCTTTTATTCCCCACTTATATCTCCTCCCCACACGTTTCGTCCTGCCCTCTTAAAACTCACGTTTTGCTGTTTTTTCTTCAGCCTTTCCGCCCCTCTATAATCGTCTGCACTCCGGTAAATCCAAGCTCATACAGTTTATTCTGCATCCCAGAAAGCCTCTCTAACCGAGCTATTCCTAATACGTTTCTTCCCGGACTTTTCTCATCCGCGACCACACATTATCCCCGTAATTACTGAGCATGACTGTGATCATTCCGTTATTCGGATTGTATTCTGAGATTGCACTAACCCCCTCATCGCAACCCTGCATATACACATAGTCCCGCGCATCCGGATTGTCGATGATCCATACTCCGTAGCCATAGTATCCCTCTTCAGGATCCTTCCCATCTCCGCTTTGCCTTATCCATTTCCATTTTCATAATGAACCTCTTTCTCCGGACTCTCTGTTATTTCCTTGCAATCCGGAAACATTATCCATTCCTATCCACTGTATAAAAGCCGTCTTGTCACTGCTGTTATATCCGGCCTGCTCGTAAAAATACAGTGTCTCCGGTTTCTTTGAACCGGTAAGCAGCATCATTTTACAGCAATTCTCCTGCTCAGCTGTTTTCTTTGCAAAGTCCAGACATTCCGACGAGGTCTCAAGCACTCCATTGCGCCACCGTTATATACCGGGTAACTTAATTGGCTGCCGAAGGCAGACGATTTAGAGTTACCCGTATATACCGCGGCGCAGATTTCAGATCGGCAGTTAATTATGTTCGCGAGTATAAAAGAAACTTTTCCTCATATTCTCCGAGGGGGATCGGTTTACTGTAGTAGTAACCCTGAATTATCTCGCAGCCAAGGTCACGCAGCCGGTCGATCTGTATGCGGCTTTCGGCTCCTTCGGCAAGACAGACA
>JAILLW010000091.1 GCA_024692955.1 Lachnospiraceae bacterium
TTATCGCCATCCGCTACTCCGACGGCCACTTCCCGCGCGAGCGCAAGGCCGTCGCCCACAGCCACCGCCCGCAGGACCGCGGCGCCGACTGCCGCTCCCGCATCGACCCCGACACCTTCATCGACGCCGGCCCCTTCCGCGACGCCCGGAGGAGCTTCCGCCGGATCGGGAGGGAGCACACCCGGGAGCTTCTACAACCCCTATGCCGTGGTGCGTAACGGAGGCAATGCCTATGATATGCCGAAAACGGGGGACGGGGACGCCGCGAAGATGATCCTTTGCGTGACGCTCTTTCTTACCGGAAGCATCGCGGTCGTATCCACCTTCCGAAAAAGAAAGGGCGCGTAAACTTGTATTTTCGGGATACTCGTGCTAAAATCTGATTTAATGCGTAAATACGGGGTTTTTGCCCGGGAGAGGATAATATGAACAAAAAAGTATTTCAGATCCTGGTGGATAATACGTCCGGTATTCTCAGCCGGATCTCGGGGCTTTTCGCAAGGAGAAGCTACAATATCGAGTCCATCACGGCCGGCGTGACCGCGGATCCGCGCTATACGAGGATCACCATCGTGGCCTCCGGGGATGACGACATTCTGGATCAGATCGAAAAACAGGTGGCAAAGCTCGTGGATGTTCACAATATCAAGGAGCTGACTCCCGACAATTCGGTATATCGCGAACTTGCCCTCGTCAAGGTGAAGGTATCCCCGAAAGAGAGGGATGATTTCGTGAAATCCATCGTGGATCTCTATAAAGCGAAGATCATCGACGTCAGTTATGATTCTCTCGTGATCGAGCTTACCGGAAATCAGGCCAAGATCGATTCCTTTATCGATATCCTCAGGGATTACGAGATTCTGGAAGTCGCGAGGACCGGGATTGCGGGACTTGCGCGGGGAAGCGAAGAAGTCATCTATCTTTAGACCGCATGTAAAGTAATCAATAAAATCATTCATAAATTAACTGATCGAAAGGAGTATTACCATGGCAAACATTTATTATCAGGAGGATTGCAATCTGGCCGCCCTTGAAGGAAAGACCATCGCGGTGATCGGGTACGGTTCCCAGGGACATGCCCATGCTCTGAACGCAAAGGAATCCGGATGTCACGTGATCATCGGTCTTTATGAAGGATCGAAGAGCTGGAAAAGAGCAGAAGAGCAGGGATTCGAAGTCTACACTGCTGCGGAAGCCGCGAAAAAGGCCGACATCATCATGATCCTCATCAATGACGAGCTTCAGGCGGATATGTATAAAAAGGACATCGAGCCGAACCTGGAGGAAGGCAATATGCTGATGTTTGCCCATGGATTCAATATCCACTTCGGGTGCATCGTGCCTCCGAAAAACGTGGACGTAACGATGATCGCGCCGAAGGGACCCGGTCATACCGTTCGTTCCGAGTATCAGGCGGGCAAGGGCGTTCCCTGTCTTGTGGCTGTTTATCAGGATGCCACCGGCAAGGCACTTGAAAAGGCTCTCGCTTACGCACTCGCGATCGGCGGAGCACGGGCCGGTGTTCTCGAGACCACGTTCCGTACCGAGACCGAGACGGATCTTTTCGGTGAGCAGGCTGTCCTTTGCGGCGGTGTATGCGCACTGATGCAGGCAGGCTTCGAGACTCTGGTCGAGGCAGGCTATGATCCGAGAAACGCTTACTTTGAGTGCATTCACGAGATGAAGCTGATCGTGGATCTCATCTATCAGTCGGGATTCGCGGGAATGCGCTATTCCATCTCCAATACGGCGGAGTACGGTGACTATGTGACCGGACCGAAGATCATCACGGAAGAAACAAAGAAAACCATGAAGAAGATCCTTTCCGACATTCAGGACGGAACCTTCGCAAAGGAGTTCCTGCTCGATATGTCGCCCGCCGGCCGTCAGGTTCACTTCAAGGCTATGAGAAAGCTGGCTGCGGAACATCCGGCCGAGAAGGTGGGAGAAGAAGTAAGAAAGCTTTATTCCTGGAACAATGAGGATGACAAGCTGATCAATAACTAAGCGCTGATGACCGCGGAGCCGGTCGTGCACTGCGAAGGAGTTTGAGTATGGGAATGACGATGACACAAAAGATCCTTGCCGCTCACGCGCACCTTCCCGAGGTGAAAGCGGGGCAGCTCATCGAAGCCGACCTTGATCTGGTGCTGGGGAATGATATCACGAGCCCGGTGGCGATCAGGGAGATGGCGAAGATGCGCACGGACGGTGTCTTTGATAAAGATAAGATCGCCCTTGTTCCGGATCATTTCGTTCCGAACAAGGACATCAAGTCCGCAGAGAACTGCAAGTGCGTTCGCGAGTTTGCGAAGAAGAATGAGATCACCAACTATTTTGAAGTCGGAAAGATGGGGATCGAACATGCACTTTTACCCGAACAGGGTCTGACCGTGGCGGGGGATGTGATCATCGGCGCGGATTCCCATACCTGCACCTATGGCGCGCTGGGGGCTTTTTCCACCGGCGTGGGTTCCACGGATATGGCGGCCGGAATGGCTACGGGCAAGGCCTGGTTCAAGGTACCTTCCGCCATCCGCTTCGAACTGACCGGTCAGCTTCCGAAATGGGTATCCGGAAAGGATGTGATCCTTCACATCATAGGAAAGATCGGTGTGGACGGAGCGCTCTATAAATCGATGGAGTTTACCGGAGAGGGCATTAAGAGCCTTTCCATGGACGACCGCTTCACCATCGCGAACATGGCTATCGAAGCGGGCGGGAAAAACGGGATCTTCCCGGTGGATGAACTTGCCGCTGCCTATATGGAGCAGCATTCGAAGAGGCCCTTTACCGTTTATGAAGCGGATCCGGATGCGGAATATGACAAGACGATCACCATTGACCTTTCAACTTTAAGACCCACCGTGGCCTTCCCGCATCTTCCCGAAAACACGAAGACAGTGGATGAGATCACGGAAGAGATCGGGATCGATCAGGTGGTGATCGGATCCTGTACGAACGGACGGATTGACGATATGCGGATCGCGGCATCGATCCTGGAAGGCCGGAAGGTTAAGGAGGGGCTTCGCTGCATCGTGATCCCTGCCACCCAGAAGATCTATCTTGAATGCATAAAAGAGGGGCTGCTGGAGATCTTTGTGGAAGCGGGCTGCGTGGTATCGACACCGACATGCGGACCCTGCCTCGGAGGATATATGGGCGTTCTCGCCAGAGGTGAGCGCTGTGTATCCACGACAAACCGGAACTTTGTGGGGCGCATGGGAGACACGGAATCGGAAATATATCTTGCATCCCCCGCGGTAGCTGCGGCATCTGCCGTAAAAGGAGTGATCTGCGATCCTTCATCACTTTGATTAATCTTGGAGACGGGAAATGAAAAACGCGAAAGGCAGAGTTATAAAATACGGCGACAATGTTGACACGGATGTCATAATTCCGGCAAGATATCTGAACTCTTCGGACCCGAAGGATCTGGCTTCACACTGTATGGAAGATATCGACAGAGACTTCGTAAAGAAGGTGCAGTCTGGAGATATCATGGTGGCGGAAAAGAATTTCGGCTGCGGCTCATCAAGAGAGCATGCTCCCATTGCGATCAAGGCATCGGGCATCTCCTGCGTGATCGCGGAAACCTTCGCCAGGATCTTTTACCGGAACGCGATCAACATCGGTCTTCCCATCATCGAATGCAAAGCGGCATCCGAAGGGATCGAAGAGGGGGATGAAGTCGAGATCGATTTCGATACCGGGATCATCCGGGATCTTACGAAAGGGACCAAGTATCAGGGACAGGCTTTTCCGGAATTCATGCAGAAGATCATTGATGCCGAAGGTCTGGTGAATTACATTAATGCAAAGTAAAACGGCAAAATCCGAAAGTCATTCGACCGCTCACGGCGGCCGGATGACTTTTGTTTTTCTTTTGATCCTCATTGCTCTCCAGCTTCTTCTGCTCCTTTACTTCGGAGCACAAAAGAAGGGGATGCATTTCGACGAGTTCTTTTCCTATTTCAACACGAACAATTCCGCCGGCCGGGAAGCCTACGACAGGAGCCGGGTGACCTCGGAGCAGATCTTTCAGGATTTCTATGTAAAGCCCGGAGAACAGTTCAATTATCCCTATGTGGTAAAGCTTCAGGGCTATGACGTCCATCCGCCGGTCTATTATCTTTTCCTTCATACGCTCTGTTCCCTGATGCCGGGCGTCTACAGCATCTGGCAGGGAGTCGCTCTGAACATCTTTTTTGCGCTGCTTACGACGATCTTCTGGTATCTGATCGCAAAAGAACTGACGGAAAATGAAGCGGCAGCTTTTCTGCTGACACTGATCCTGATCGTCAATCCCGGCGTGGTCTCCAATGTGATGTTCGTACGGATGTACTGCCTGCTGACGCTCTGGTTTTCAATCGTATCCTATCTTCATCTTCGGATGGAGAAAGAGGGGATCCGTCCCGTTTACATCGTTCTCAACGCGCTCCTTGCGTATGTCGGCTTTCTTACGCATTACTTTTATCTGGTATTCCTTTTCTTTATCGAGCTGCCGTTTGCGGCCGGTTATCTGATCGGTCTGAAGAGAAGGAACGGTACGAAAGCGAATGAGGAAAGCGAAGAAAAGAAAGCAGGAGAACCGAAAAGCGGTTTCAGAAAAGAGTTCGGAAAACTCCTGATTTATTACGGTGCTTTGCTTGCAGCCGGCATCCTCGCCGTCGTAAGCTTCCCGCAGTGCCTCGGCCACGTGCATTCGGGCTACCGCGGAAAAGAGGTACAGAGCTATCTTTTCAATCTTTCCGATTTCGGATACCGCATGAAGTTTTTCGGGGATCTTCTGAATCGCTATGTGTTTGGCGGAGCGGGAGTTCTGTTTGCGGTCTTCCTGGCGGTGATGCTGGTTACGGCTTATGTTTTGATGCGGAAGGAAAAGCGGCAGATCCCGGATCGGATCTTCCGATTTCTTAAAACGATCGCGATCCCTTCCGCCGGCTACTATCTGCTGTCCGTAAAGGCTTCCCTCGTGGGAGATGAGGCGATGATGCGCTATCAGCTTCCGGTCTACGGAATGATCCTTTTCGGCGGATATTTCCTGCTCTTTAGCAGCTTCGAGGAGCTTCACTTTACCCCTCGGTTTCTGTCCTCTTCAAAGATCCCGGCCGGGAAGGGAACGACCTCGGAAAAATGGGCGAGGGTGGGTCCGATCCTGGCCTTTCTCTGCCTGGTAAGTTCATCGATCGCGGGGATTTCGGGGGAAAAGGTTTATTATCTTTACCCCGAGCAGGCAATGATGAAGGAGACGGCCGCGAAATATGCGGATCTTCCCTGCGTATATATCTACAACAGCGAGGACTCGAAATACCTCCTCTGGAACGATTCCGAGCAGCTCTGGCTCTACGATTCGGTCTATTTCGTCTGCTCTGAGAACCGGGAGCCTTTGACGGATGAAACGATCCGGAGCGCGGACGAGCTTATTGTCTATGTTTCTACGCTGAATGAGGAGGATTTCGGTGTCTACGCGGATCTTATTGAACGCTCGAATCCGTCCCTTAGGCAGTACGAGAAACTCTACGACGCGATGTACGCGGAGGTCTACAGATTCTATTGAGTAAAGATACGGCGGGACGGCGCCGTTATGGTGAACGGGGGTTTATGATGGAACCTTTTATTTCGTTTCGGGATGTTACGAAGATCTATCATACCGGTGAGGTGGACACGGTCGCTTTGGGCGGTGTCAGCTTCGAAGTCAAAGAAGGCCCTCGGAAAGAATACGATCAGGGAGATCCGGCAAAGCTTCGGACGGATATGGATGAGAAGAGTGACGGGGAGATCGGCGGCGCGGTAAACGCCTGCTTCTGGGAGAAGATCAACAACAGTCTGAACGCGTATGCGAAGAATCTGACCCTCAGCGATTTTGCGGCACAGTGCCGCGATTCCGGCGGGAAATGGGATATGTATGTGATCTGAGAAAATCATGCCATAACATTGGGAAAATCTGCCCGTTTGTGATATAGTATCCCTATGGGCGAATCTCGTGAAAATTTCGACATATCGGAAGATTCTCTGAACGAACAGGATATGAGCGCGGAAGAGTTTCAGAAGTATACGGAACGTATGCTTGAGATTCGTATGCTCTCGTCTCCGGATATCCGCAGTTTCGATGACGCGGACAGTTACAGCGAGCGGCTTACGAACAATTTCCGAAGGATCGGCGAACTCGCCGCGGAAAACCGAAAGATGCTGAAGCAGAAGCTTTATCCGCAGCTTGAATCGGATGAAAATCCCGACGAACAACTGCGGGAGGATCTTTACGACTTCGCAGATACGCTCGTCACGGTCGCGGGCGAAACGAATGATTACGAGAACCTCGATCTCCCGATCGCCGCGATGGTTTCGGATAAGCTCATGGAGCGGGCGGAAGAATCCGGCGACATCTCCGAGCTGATCCGTCAGATGGATGAGCATATCGCGATCTATTATTCGCTCTCGAACACGATCGCGCGGGTGACGAGCCAGCCGCAGATCTTTGAGAAATTCAATGAAAAGGGGCTCGAGATCGGATACCGGTTCCTTAGAATGCTGGATAAGGATTTTTTCCTTACGATCCCGGATGAAGAGAGCAGGGAGACCGTTCTTATCAATGCGCGTTTCATGACGGCGTTCTATGAGAGCTGCTGTGATGAGGAGTCCAACCGGAAGAATCTGGAGATCCTCGACCGGATGCTCGAGATCGCGGACGATCCGTTCTATATCGAGGCGGTTCCGGATTACAACTGGGCATATAATCGCTTCCGCATCTATGAATACTACATGCAGTGCACTGAGATCTCCAATCTGAGGGGATTCAACAAAGAGCAGCTGCAGCATATCTGTGACCGGTCGGAAGAGATGGCCGGCTTCTGTGAGACCGATCCGGAGTATTTCAAGATCATAAACGGCTATGATTTCTTTCCGATCCATCTGATACGCTGCCGGTATCTGGCAGGCCGGATGGAGCGCGAGGCGTACTGGAAGGAACTGGTCAGGGTTTATAAAAACAGAGACAAGAATGATCTCAGCATTGACGGCGCCTATTTCAATATCGTTATTCCGCTGGATCTCATTTGCATGCTGGATCCCGGCAACTTCACCGCCGAAGAGGGCCGGCTCCTCGAAGAGATCTATACGAATATCTGCGCGTATCTTTTCCGCTTTCCGAGCGGCGGGATCCTTTCCTACATCATGGGGTATTTCACCAACCTGATTGAAAGATACGTTGAGGTTCCGAGCGGTATTTCCTTCGAATCTTTTATCATCCAGTGTCTGGCTGCGATCCATCCGCCGACCTATATCCATTCACGCATGGTCGGACAGATCGCGGAGAGGCTGACCTATCATCTGCTTCGGAAATCACCGGAACTGTTTATCGGGTCGGAATTCGGGATGAGCGTCGATGAGATCACCGCCGGACGGGACGGGATCGCTCATTATGCGTATCATGCGGGGCTCTGCCATGATTTCGGAAAGATCTGCATCATCGATACGATCTTCGTATACGGCAGGAATCTTCTGGATTATGAGTTCAGCATCATCAAGTCGCATCCGACGATCGGCGCGGAGCTACTTAAGAAACATGATTCGACGAAGCGTTATGCGGATGTGGCTCTCGGACATCATAAGTGGTACAATGACGAGGGCGGATATCCGGGGGATTTTAAGACCGTGGACAGCCCGGTAAAGACGATCATCGACATCGTTCAGTGCGCGGACTGCATGGATGCCGCGACGGACTCCGTCGGGAGGAGCTACAGCCGGGGGAAAACGCTCGATGAATTCATGGAGGAGCTGAAAAAAGGAAGCAGTACGCGTTATGCGCCGTGGCTTCACGAACTGCTCGAGGATCCGAAGGTGCATGCGGATGTGGAGTTCCTGCTCACCGAGGGCCGCCAGAGCAACTACCGGGAAACTTACAACCTGCTGAAGGATGTAAAGGACAGGGAACAGGTTTAGAATGAGTGAGGAGAATGTATGAAAAACCGGAAATTTTCTAAGCTGACTGCGACCATACTGGGTCTTGCAATGTCCGCGGAACTGCTCTGCGGATATTCGTTTGATGATGCCGCGAAGGACCGGGAGAACCGGGAGATATACGAAGAGGATCCCGGGATCGGGGCCGATGAGTATTCTGAGCCGGACGAGAATATCGAGGAAGAAGAGTATATCGAGGAAGAAGAGCATATCGGGGAAGAAGAGATCCCTGATGAGGAATTTTCCGAAGATACGGAAGATCGGAGCGAGGATCCCGTTAACGATGGAGAAACGAAGCGCTGGACGGAGGCGGAACTTGCGGAGATCTGGGACTACCATCTGTTGACGAAGACAGGGTCGGCGGGGGTTTTCGATATCGTTCTGACCGGATATCACGGAACGGAAAAGGATCTCGTCATTCCGCGAGAATTTTGGATACAGAATCCTGGCGGGGATCTTAACATTGCCGGAACGAAGATCGAAGTCGGCCCCGGTCTTTTCACTTATGATCCGGCTATCAAGAATGAGATCACATCGATCACCATAGAGCCGTTTGTAACATTTACTTATCAAACGGATCAGCAGCTCGGGATCAGCCTGTTCGCGGGACTTACGGGGCTTAAAAAGGTTGATATCGGAAGCAATGTCTGGTTCGACCATGTCGCGGAATATGTAGAGAACGGTCCTCATCGTCCTTATGAAGGCCTGTTCAAGGGCTGCTCCTCTCTTGAGGAATTCACGATCCCGCGTGCAAGCTGCATCTATTTAAGCGAGATGTTCAGCGGCTGCACCTCCCTTAAGAAGGCGGATCTTTCTGACTGGTATTTTAATCAGGCCACGGACACTTCAAAGATGTTTTACGGCTGCTCGAGCCTGAAACGGATCCTGATGGATCCCGATAAGGCCTTTGATCAGAATGCGATCGCGAACAGTACGGATATGTTCACGGGCTGTACGAGCCTCGTCGGCGGATTCGGTCATGTTTATGATCCCGAACATACGGATAAAACCTATGCGCGCTTTGACAGCGTGACCGTACCGGGATATCTGACGGCTCCGGACGATGAGATCATTAAATACAGTTATTCCTTTGAAAACAGCAGGGCGGATCAGGGCTATCCCGCAGGATATCATATTCCGAAGAGCCGGTATAACGCGCTCTACGGCATCCTCGGGGAGACGATGTACAAAATGTATGAAGAGACCGACCGGGACGGCTGGAACGGAAGCTGCTACGGGATGTCCGGATCGAGCGCCCTGATCGCGTCTGAAGATGATGTGGATGTGACGGATTATGACGCGTCGGCTTTGGAGATCGGCGATCTTGATCTCCCCGCGATCGATGAGGTGCCGGATGATGATACCCGCGCGGAACTTTCTTCCGATCTTCGGAAATTCATCGAGGCGATCCAGATCTCCCAGTATGACTGCCGCGTGCAGTATTGTCTCTGCCAGAGCGCGAGCGTGGAAGAGATCCTGATGAACCTCAATGCGGCGGACGCGAAGCCCGTGATCATCGGCATCTTCGGCCCGCAGGGCGGACATGCGCTTCTGGCCTACGGAACCGGCGAAGGTACGGATGAAAACACCGGGGATCCGTATGCTTATATCGCGGTTTATGACAGCAACTATCCCGGACAGGAGCGGCGGCTCATCCTGAAGGGCAAAGAGCCGGACGGCACCTGGCATGGCTGGCACTACGACCTCACCGGCAGCATCGGCTGGGACTCGGAAACGGAAGGGTGCGGGATCTCCTATGTCCCGTATGATATCTACAGTGCCGTATGGTCCGATCACGGGATCTATGATGACGAGACCTGGGTCAGCAGCCTGTTCGATCACCTCGATGTCGAATGGGATGATAAGGATAACGAAAACTATCGGAACTATTCCACATGGACGGAAGAGGATCGGCAGTATGCCGAGGCTCATCCGGAAGATTGCGGCGAATGGACCGCGGAGGATGAAAAAGAGTACCAGAACTATAAAGACAATATGGCGGATGCGCCCGCACTCCTGAAATTCCGCTTCCGGTTCCGTTTCCGGATCGTCTGGGATGATCTGGATGAGGAAAACTATTCCGAATACGGGGAATGGACCGAGGAAGAGCAGAAGTACGCGGAGGACCATCCGGAAGATTGCGGCGACTGGACCAAGGAGGATGAGGAACTCTATCAGCTTTACAAAGCGGATATGGATAACGTTCCGGACGATCTGAAGTTCCGTTTCCGTTTCCGGTTCCGCTTCCGGTTCCGTTTCCGGAACACCTGGGATGAGACCGATGAAATGAACTTCCGGAAATACTGGGACTGGACCGATGAGGACAGACAGTATTATCAGGACCATCCGGAAAAGACCGGTGAATGGACCGAAGATGATGAGGAGCTTTATCAGCAGTATAAATACAATATGGCGAAGGCGCCTTATGACCTTCGTTTCCGCTTCCGGTTCCGATTCCGTGATGCGCTGAATTTCCGCTTCCGCGATGCGATGAACTTCCGGTTCCGGGATGCGTTGCAGTTCCGGTTCCGCTTCCGATTCCGGTTCCGATTCCGCGACGCGCTGAATTTCCGCTTCCGTGATGTGGCGGATCCGGAAGATCCCGATCTTGATTTCCGCTTCCGGTTCCGGTTCCGTTTCCGCTTCCGGTCCATGCTTGTGGATTCCGATAATTACACGGTAACGAACGAGAGCGGAGAGACCCTGCTTACGGCAGAGGACGGCAATATCACGATCCCGGAGGGGATGGAAGAAGATGTATATATTCCGCGTTCTCTGGAATTCATGCCGGACGGCGTAGAGGCGGAGAGCCCGAAGCTTATCTATACACCGATGTCGAACAATAAGGTCGAAACGACGGATGATAACGGACTGTCCTTCAAAGTGGCGGACGGCGCCTATCTGCTTTCCGTAGATACGGATGCTTCCGGCGCGGAATACATGGTTGATGAGAGCAGCGATATCAATTTCGTGACGATCCCGCTTGAAGAGGGCGAAGAGTATTCGGTCACGATGACTTCGCT
>JAILLW010000093.1 GCA_024692955.1 Lachnospiraceae bacterium
GCGGCAACCGGAAAAAAATACTATAATGTAGATTCTGATTTGCATAATATTGCCGCAATACAACTTACTCCAGACAGTAGAGAAAACATAGTGGATGTCTTTTCAGCATTGTCAGTAAATTGGGCGTATCTTCCCGATTTCCATGGAATGAAGAAGTACAGAGATTTTTATGCGAAGAATTATGAAAACGATTGCATGATGCTGTTTGACAAGATATTACTGTCACAGACAAAACTGCTTCGTACCATAAAAGGAGATACTGTTGAGGAATTGATCAAGAATATCATAAATCTTTCCGATGGAAAAACGCTGGCCTTGTATGGAGCCGGAAAAATCGGGAAAAAGTTTGAAAGTTATCTGACCCATTCTAGCAAAGATTATTTGTTTATAGTTTCGGATGATCAGGAAATAAAGGATCATAATGAATATCATGTTTCTGAAGTGAGCGTTGCAGATAAAACAATCGTTGTGACATCGATATTTGAGGAAATACTGGAAAACCTGATTGAGAAGGAAATAAGCTTTTACACTCTGCCTGCATGGTTTGTAAAAAAAGCGTTGTATGGAGATTGTCTATAATAACATGGATTTAGTTTGGGGAACAGGAAAGATTTCAACACGGTTTTGTGAAACGATGGAGAGGTATAAAAGTGCTTTTCCGTCGTTTGTTAAACAATTGATCCCAAATATTGAGTTTTTTTTGGATATAGATGCAGCAAAAACGGGGAGTGTTTTCTTTGGAAAACCGGTTAAAAAACCTGATGAAACAATTTGGCTAAAAAAAGATGTAAGATGCATCGTAGCTGTGGCAAAAAGCGAAATTGTCATAAATGAGATGAAAAACAGCTATGGCATTCCGGCGGAAAGCCTGCTTGATTACCGTAGAGTATTTATGGGTATTAATAATGCTTTGGCTGATAGATATTCTCAAGAACGATTTGAGATCCATGATACTATTCTTAGAAGAAAGGTTTCGGTCGCATCAATTATCAAAAGTTGCCTTGAAAACCAGCAAAGATACAGCGGAGAATTAGAAGACTACAGCCCATATGAAATAATGGATGCATTTATCTTTCTCTATGGGACAGATGGAAACAAGCTGTTAGAAATGGTAAAAAAGGCAGATTTATTCAAGCAACATATAGGTCAAATAAAACATGTTGCTATGGTTAGTGCTACATTTTCATTAGGAGGAGCCGAAAAAGTAGTTTCCAATCTGATACCACTGTTTATTGATAAAGGATATGAAGTAAGCCTGATTTCACGTGATGAAACTGAAGATGACTATGAACTGGATGCAAGGGCAAACAGGCTCAATGTTTTTTCATCGATCAACATATTCAATCCTGAATGGAACTTCAGAAAATTTGAAGAAGCAATTGAAAAAAGCGATATAGATGCTGTTTGTTTTCATAATCCGTATGTTGGGGTTGAGTATTTATGCGAAGTGATCATCCTGCGCATAATGCGGAAATATGTAATTACAGAATGCCATACAAGTTTCAATCGATTTATGAAGGTATATGCTCAAAGAATGGATTATTCGGTAGCATACAGCTTTTCGGATGCCTTTGTGGTTCTCGATGAGAATGAGAAGACAAAATGGAATCAGTTGGGTCTTCTTCCTGTCGCGATTAGAAATCCTGTGGACAAGATGAATAATAATACGATGCTTGTAAAAGCGAAATCCCATAAAAGAAGCATATTATGGGTTGGAAGAATTATGCAGGAAGCAAAACAGGTATTGGAAACCGTCCGGATCATGAAAGCGCTTTGCGCCGAAATTCCGGATGCCCATCTTACAATTCTTGGAAAAAAGTATAATGAAAATGATTATGAAGCTCTTAACAAAGCAATCTGTGATAGTGGATTGAAAGAGAATATTGAAATTTGTGAATTCACACCTGATCCGGAAGAATACTACAAGAAGGCCGATATAGTACTTGTTACTTCTGAGGACGAGGGGTTCTCTATGGTATTGCTTGAGTCGAAATCCTATGGTATCCCGGTAGTAATGTATGATATTCCGCATTTGCCTTTTGTGAGAGACGGAAGAGGAATTGTGACAGTTAATCAGAAAGATGCTGAGGGTGCCGCTGAAAAGATCATAGAACTGCTAAACGATTCAGATATTTATAATCGCGTTTCAAATGAAGCAATCGAGAGCTTTGACGATTATAAGGAGGAAGATATTGGGGAGAAATGGAGCCGATTGTTTAAAAGCATTTGTGATCACGCTGATATGATCACAGTATAGATTTTTTCTTGATAGATGAATGCTGATTCTGAGGGGGAAATAGATTGAATGAATGATACGATGGTTGCTGTGATTATTCCGATGTATAATTCTGAACGATATTTGCGTGATTGTCTGGAAAGCGTATTGAATCAGACGCACACCGATATGGAAATTATTCTGGTTAATGACGGATCGACTGATCATACGAAAAACATTTGTGAGGAGTTTATAGAAAAAGATGACCGCATCCGATATATGGAGACGGATCATAAAGGTGCTGCATTTGCCAGAATGGCGGGGGTGGAGAACGCATCCGCGGAACATATCATATTCTGCGATTCTGACGATGAAATGATGCCTGATCTTGTTGCATCATTGATGCAGTTCGGAAGTTATGATCTTGTATGTTCCAATGCTATTGAAGAATATAACGGCTCACAGTCGATCTATTCATCTGCCATGAAAGGCGCAGACTATTCCGGAAGAGAACAGATGGATCATTTCATAGCAAATATGATGTTGAAGAATGATCACGGTGACAGGGGATTGTTTATTGCACCATATGCAAAACTTTTTAAAAAGAAGATCATCTGTGCAATAGCCAATGATTTGGATCTGAGGATTCGGTACGGAGAGGACCGGGATCTTTTATATCGATATGTTTTGGAATGCGATGGCGTTAGAATGTGTGATTTCGCCAAGTATATTTATTATGTAAGAGACGGATCATCGACCTATAAATATGATCCCGAGTTTTTTATAGATGCTAATCGTCTGAGAGATTCGCTGACAAAAGCATTTTCAATGCATCATCTGAAAGATACGCTTATCCCGCAACTTAATGAACAGATGCGTGAAGTATACTTGCATGGAATGCAGTATAAGTTGGGGTATGAAAACGGCTTTCTTATTCCGTTTATATTTCCGTATTTGATTTCACAACATAAGAGGATCGTTCTGTTTGGTGCGGGGAAAGTGGGAAAAAGTTATTATAAGTATTTAAAATTGTTTCCCGAGAAGAAATGTGTATTATGGGTAGATAATGCTCGGGCTGAGACAAACATATTTGGTGAGACGGTTCACGCCCCGGCGAAGATATATGAAACGGAATATGATGCCATATGGATTGCTATATCCGGCGAATCCGGGCGGTCACAGGTAAGAAGGCAATTGATTGAGATGGGAGTAGAGGAGCGGAAGATAATGGCTTATGCTCCATTTTCCACGCGCCTTTTATATGAAAACGGTAACATATTAAGGAAGTAACAGTATGGATCAGCCGATCGTTTCAATTATCATACCGGTTTATAACAAGAGCAGGTATTTGAGGAAATGCCTTGATTCATTAGTCGGGCAATCCGTGACTGATATTGAGATTATATGCGTTAACGATGCTTCAACAGATGATTCAATCATAATCCTGAAGGACTATGCTCGACGGGATGATCGAGTTCATATAATCGAGAATGAAGTGAACCGAGGCGCCGCCTGTTCAAGAAACAGAGGGATGGAAACAGCCACAGGGAAGTATTTGATCTTTTTGGATGCAGACGATTATTTTTCTGAAAATTTGGTTGAGAAGACAGTATGTGCATCGGAACATGTCGGAGCGGATATCGTAACATTTGACTTTGCGGAAGAAGATGACAAAAACGGAGACATAATGTATCCCAGACAGCGTTGGTGGATCGTTGATGCGATCAGGAACAATAAAGGCGTCCTTCCCGATGATCTGTATCCTTGGTTTTTCCTGACAAATTCACCCGCTACATGGAACAAACTATACCTTCGCTCCTTTATTGAAAGAATCGGCGCAAAATTTCAGCAGATCAGTTCATCAAACGATGTGTTTTTCAGCAATTATGCAATGCTGATGGCTGATAGGATTACTTATGTGACGTCCGAGGAGCCGTTGCTGTTTTACAGGACGAATGTTGATAACCAGATCATAAGCAATATTGACCGTGACCCGTTGGCGGTATTTCAAGCGATGGATGAGACGCAGAGGATCATAAAAGAGATACCCAAAATCTCGGAACGACAGATCTCGTTCATTGACAGAGTGCCGGTTAATCTTCTGCATGCATTCCGAAAACTGAGGACGAATGAGGGAGTTGCCAGATTTACGGCCTATTCATTATCGGAATGCGGAATAAAAAAGTATGGATTATGGGGTGCGGGGAGAGACAGTTTTTTAAGCGGTGCCGGTTACCGTGCCTATATCGAGTTGCTTGAGGAGCTTGGCTGTTTCGAAGAAATGAAGAGCACGAAGCTGAGATCTGAGGATCAGCTTTGGTTTAATGCTTCGTTTTTTATGGAGCTTAAGAAACTTAATAAAAGATGTGCGGTATGGGGATATGGGAAATACGGCAGGCGGTTCTGCGAGACGGCTACGGATCATGGTTATGGAATTGTCGGAATTCTGGATCAGAACCGAGGAATATATGATGGGAAAATCGTGTCTGGGCTTGAGGATTTTGATTGGGATACGATTGACATGGTCATTCTTATGATAAGGGACAAACATAAACATATTAAGGAAGCACTGCGTGAGATCAGATCGTATAAAGCCGAATGCCTGTTGCTTGATGCGATAACATGGATGGAGTGGAGAGTTCCGCTTCACTATTGCATGATATGGTAATGCGGTTTTAAAGATGGAAAAGTATAATGAATATGGTGGGATAATGTGTAAAGTATCGGTAATAATGCCTTCGTTGAATGTTGCTCATTATATTGAAGAGTGCATAAATAGCGTAATTAGTCAGACGCTTAAGGACATTGAAATCATATGCGTAGATGCGGGTTCGAATGACGGTACATACGAGATTCTGGAATCATACGCAAAAGATGATTCGAGAATCCGAATCATCCGAAGCGACAAGAAAAGCTATGGATACCAGATGAACCTCGGGATACTATCGGCGAAAGGAGAGTATATCGGGATCGTTGAAACAGATGACTTTGTCTCAAAGGATATGTTTAAGTCGCTTTATGAACATGCCGTGGATATTAAAGCTGATTTTGTCAAATCTAATCACTATATGGTGAAGGGAGAGAGAGGGAATTACTCTGTTGAATCTGTTCCCCTTTTGCGTGATCCGAAACAGTACGGATTGTATACCGATCATGATCTGAAAGAACTCTTTCGTGCAAAAATGCATACATGGACCGGCTTATATCGCAGAGAATTCCTGACGGAAAACAGGATATTGCATAATGAAACTCCGGGTGCGGCTTATCAGGATAACGGATTCTGGTTTCAAACAATAATGTTTGCGAAACGCGTCAGATTTGTCGATGAAGCATATTATTTCTTAAGAAGGGATAATCCGGAATCTTCGTTCTTTGCCAAAGATAAGATCGATGCCATAAAAAAAGAATATGACTTCATCCGCGATATTATCATTTCATCAGACTTGAGCAATAAACGGGAATTGCTTGAATACTGCTTTTATTACCGATTCGTTAATTATACCGGACAACAGAGGCGGATAGCTGATGAAGATATGAAGGAATACTATGGGTATCTGACAGAAGATGTTGATGATGCGATCAGTCGGAACGAGATCAATCATACACTGTTCCGGGGAAAACAGACGATTTATCTGATGTGTGCAATGCTGCACAGCAGACCTGTCAGATATGAAGGAGATGATGTATTCAGAGTATGGTCTGAGTACACAAAGGATTCGGCAGCATTAGGGAACAGATATTATCTCCATCTGTTCCGATTAGATAAAAAAATTGAAGAATGTAAGAGGTTATTTATTTACGGAGCGGGCAAGATCGGGCAGAAGATATATCGCGTTCTGCGGGATATGGGATATGACGAAAAGGTTAAAGCATTTGTTGTCACTCAAAAAGACGCTACTGCAATTATCTTCGGGCTTCCGGTGATTGAAGTAGTTGATCTGGTAAAAAATGAATTTGATCAGATAATCGTGGCCGTCGGATATGGTATCAGGGATGAAGTAGAAGATGAGTTAAGAAGAAAGGGAATCCGGGAGTATATCTATTTTGATCCTACAGGAATGAAAATATGAAGGACTTTTTTATTATCAGCAACGATAACAAAGATGCAATTCAGGATGCGCTATTAGGCTTTGTTGTTAGCCCGAATGGCATATTTGACAGTGAAAACTTTGCCATGTTGAAAGATGACGATGTCATCGGAAATGGTGCATATATATTGATCAGACGGATAGAGGATGTTATTTCAATAAAGCAGGATTTTAACGGGTCATGGGGGCTATATTATTATCAAGAAGATGAAAATTTCGCGATCAGCAATTCGGTTTTGATGTTAATGGATTATTTAAAAGATAAGACAACCATTACACTGAACAGGGATTACGCAAACAACCTACTGACAAATTCTCTTTGTACCAGAGCATTCTCAGAAACGATTATATCTGAGATTCAATTGATTGAAAAGAATAAGGAAGTTCTAATTCATGAAAACGGAGAACTTGAGTTTTGTGTGGTGGATTACGAAGAAAACACAGTTGCCCTGGATTCCTGCGAGGGAATGATGATATTGGATGCCTGGTACCAAAAATGGATCGATATACTTACGGGGTTGAAAAAAGAAGAAGCCCAGATATCTACAGATCTCAGCGGTGGATTTGACAGCAGAATGACATTGGCACTGTTTATTGGGTCTAAAATCGATTGGGATGGGGTGCGAATTAATTCATACATGGATGGGCTCCATACACACGAGGAAGATTACCAGATTGCTTCTCGGATTTCTAACGATTATGGCTTTCGACTGAATGATTCGGGTTTTTCAGAAGATGCATACTTTTTTAGCACAGAAGAATTGTTGGAAAAATCGTTTTATACGAAACTGACTGTTCATAAGGAGTTTTTCTTTCAAGATCGAAAATACCGAAAAAAGCGATATAAAGTTACGGGTGATGGAGGCGAGGCGATAAGAGCCAAGTGGAATTATGACAGGAAAAGCTTTATTAATATGGAATCTTCTCCGGCAAAAAGGTATTCGAAGCAGGTCGCTGATGAACTGAGGGATTCAAATACAAGAATTCTGACGGCCGGATATGATTATATCAATGAGAATTATCATGTAGATGCGGATTCTGTCGATGGTACTCTCGCATTATATAAGGATACTTGGAATAGAAGTCATTTCGGGAAAAATGCTGTGGAAAGCTTCTTTAGCAATGTATACAGGCTACAGCCTTTGATTGATCCGGATTTATATCGTCTAAAGACAAATTCACCGGACTGTGAGGATCGGGATCTGTTGATGGCCCTGATCTTTGTGCGTTATTGCCCGGGGCTTCTTGATTATGAGATTCAGGGGAATCGGATGATCAATCCGGAAACGGTCTCATGCGCTAAAGAAATATCCGACAGATATACAAGAAGTGATTGTAAAAAGATGTATGATCAAGCGGAGTTTTTGGTGAGTTCGGCAGAAAAAGCGGATTTGGCCTGGAACATTGATCGAGGCGCCTCACGAACTGTTTATGAGTTAATATCTTCCATATGCCATCAACAAAACGGCAGGCTGAAAAAGGTATTCTGTTCAGCTTTTTCAGAGGAATTGTACAATTACGCGACAATCCATATGAATAGCAACCGGTATGTCCCGTTCAGACAGTTTTTTGCGATAATCGGAATTTCGTGGGCCATGCTGCGAACGGAGGGACATTGGGAATTGCAGCATCGAACATTGTGGGAGGATTTGAGTTATTTAAACTGTGAAGAATCAAGTGAGATCCGGTTCCCGTATGATAAGGTGAAAAAAGGGTCCAGAATCATTCTATATGGAGCCGGAAGCAAGGGGGCTGTCTACAAAAAACAGATTGATGCTTCTGCATATTGTGAGATTGTTAAGTGGGTTGACAAAAGATATCAGCAGATGGGAAACGGCATTGAGGATATCTCATGCATTTCCGAGGCGAAGTTTGATTGCATTGTGGTAGCGATATTCAATGAAACCGATCGCGAAGAGGCGATAAGGGAGATTTGTGGAATGGGCGTGGATGAAAACAAGATCGTATACTGAAGAAAAACCGGATATGAGCCGATAAATAATTGGAAATGTGTTTATAGCGATTCTGAAAGTCGATATCAGATGGAGAAAGCTGTCTGAATTACAGAAAGGGAAAAAATGAGTATCAAAGTTTCGATTATTCTTCCGTCATACAATGTGACGAACTACATTGAACAGTGCGTAAAGAGTGTGTTGGATCAAACGCTGCAGGAGATCGAGATTCTGTGCGTGGACGCAGGATCTACGGACGGAACGCTGGAAAAACTGGAAAAACTGGCTGATGACAATCCAAAGATCAGGCTGATACACTCGGAGAAAAAGAGTTACGGCTATCAGATGAATCTCGGGATCCGGGAGGCAAAAGGAGAATACATCGGGATTGTCGAGACGGATGACTTTGTGGATCCGGATATGTTCGAGATCCTTTATCGAAGGGCGTCTAAAGACAATGCGGATATGGCAAAAGGCGTACTGTATGAAGTTTATGCAACGGAGGACGGCGGAGAAAATGAGATCCTTTCCGACTATATTCCTGTCAGGTACATGACGGATATTACATTTTCGCCTGATGAGCAACCGGACGTACATGACTGGGATGGTAATATCTGGAACGGAATATATAGAAAAGAGTTTCTGACGAATCATGAAATCTGGTTTCAGGAAACTCCGGGAGCCTCCTATCAGGATATCGCATTTCAGCAAATGGTTTTGAATGAAGCTAATAGAGTTACATTTCTTCATGCGCATTTTTATCATTACCGTAAAGTCCGTCCCGGTGCTTCCACCTGGAATCCGAAATGTGTTCGGTATATCTATGATGCATACAGAGGGCTGTTGGCAGATCCAAGGATAAAGGATAGTCACAGAAAGTACATATATATGAGAATGTCCACGGCGTTTTTATATGAATTTCGAAAAGCCCTTTGCATGTGCGGATACAGAATCGAGAATTTGGAATGTCCTGAAGCAGTGGATTGGTACAGGGCTGAGATCGGGAATGGGATCCGTGAAGGGGTCTTCAGATTCGGTGATTTGAGCGAGGTAAACCAGAGGGATGTGACTTTGTTTTTTACAGATACGGAATGTTATGTCAAAACATGGAAGGAAAAGGCTGAAGCGTTATACGAGTGGCTAGCGAGACTGAAAGAAGCGGTCGGAGGGAGAAGCCTGTTCGTTTTTGGAGTCGGTCAATATGGGCAGCTGCTGATCCGCTTTCTAATGCGAAACGGCGTGTGGGTCGATGGCCTTGTGGATAATCAAAAAGGAAAGCATAATACGCGATATTTTGGACTGAATGTTTTTAGTGCGGCAGATGCAGTTCGACAGGGCGACTGCTTTTACCTGATAGCGAACAAAAAAGCCGGACTTCAGATACGGGCACAGCTCCAAAAACTGGGTGTATCTGAGGAAAGCACGATGATATTTGACGGGACGGATCAGACTTTGTTTGATGGAATGGGAATGTATCCGATTTTACCCTGACCAAAAGAAAGTGGGGGCGATAAATGCGAATAGGAATACTGACATATCATGATGCGAATAATTTTGGTTGCGCGGCCCAGTGCTTTGGATTGCAGGAGGCGGTAAAAGAACTGTTTCCCGAGGCAGAGGTCGAGATCATCAACTACGGGCGGGGGAAAGGACCGAGGATTGTTCCGGCCGGCAGTGAGGATGAGCCTCCGTTCGTAAGAGCCAGAGTTTTCGAACGCTTTCGCCGGAATTATATGAATATTCCGGGTGAAACGGTTTATGATCCTGATAAACTGGATCCGATCCCATATGATGTTTGCATTGTCGGCAGCGATCAGGTATGGAATGACAAACTTGTCCGGGGGCAGGAAAGGGCATACTTTTTAACCTTTGCCGGGAATGATACAAGAAAGATCAGTTATGCGGCAAGTGTCGGTGGAACAGCAGATGATGAGGAAAGAGTAGGATGGCTCCTGGAATGGCTTCCGAAAATGGATGCCATATCGATAAGGGAAGAGAGTTCCTTTCTTCGGCTGAAACAGAAGACGAATCTGCCCATGACGGTCTGCGTCGATCCGAGTCTGCTACATGACAGATCCTTCTGGGAAAGCTATGAGAAGAAACCGGAGAGACTGGGTGACGAAAAATATGTATTTATGTATGCGCTGGGCTATGGGTGGTGCCGTGAATATGAAAGAAGAGCGGCGCAAATGGCGGCTGATATCGCGGAAACCTACGGACTGAAAGTGATCCACTATTATTTCGGACAGCTGAGGGAATGGTTTCCGGAAGATTCGAAGGACTGCTATTGCGAAGGACCACAGGAAATACTGTGGCTCTTCCACCATGCGGAATATGTGGTCTGCTGTTCATTCCATGGAACGGCATTTTCCCTGATCTATGAAAAACCATTCTATACATTTTTTGTTCCTGACAATGGGAACCGTATGAAAGATCTGGTCACTTCTTTGGGAATAGAGGAACGCTACATTGAGGATTCGCTTCCGAAGGAAGAGTGGGACTGGGAGATCCCATGGGATAAGGTGAATGCCGCACTGCAGAAAAAGCGGGACGAATCATTGGATTATCTGAGAAGAGAGATCGGGGCTGCGAATGAATAAGGAAAAGACTTGCATTACCGATAAGCTTGAGACATCATGCTGTACCGGCTGCGGTGCCTGCATCAACTGCTGTCCGGTGGATGCGCTTTCCTACGGGCGTGATCCCTGGGGTTATTATATTCCCGTTGCGGATAAGGAAAAGTGTATCGGATGCGGAAAGTGTCTTTCGGTCTGCCCGGTGTACAACCGTAAGGAGAACGGGCATTTTGAACAGCCCCGATGCCATGCGTTCATCAGCGGCAATGCGGATGAACTGAACGCCAGCAGTTCCGGAGGAATATTTACCAGGTTTTCGCAGGCTGTGTTTGAAAAGGGAGGGATCGTCTACGGCGCTGCCTGGAGCGGAACCTTGAAAGAGGATCATCTGGTACGCCATGAAGCGGCTGAAACGGAAACGGAACTCGGAAAACTGAAAAAATCGAAATACCTGCAAAGTTATATCGGCTATACATACCGTGATATACAGGATGATCTTAAGGCAGGGCGGCAGGTTCTGTTTACGGGCTGTCCGTGTCAGGTGGCAGGATTAAAGGCGCTTTTGGGGACGGAAGATCCCAATCTGCTGACGATTGACCTTTTATGTGGGAACTCCCCTTCCGAACAGTTTTTCCGAGGCTATCTTTCGGAAAACTTTGGGGACGGGGCGATCAGATACGAGTTTAGGCATAAGGAAAATGATTGGAGAAGTGACTGTGTATGCATAACTTTGGAGAACGGCGAAGAAAAAGTGTTTACCGGCAGGTTTGAGGATGACTTCCAGAGTGTATACCACGATCATACCATGTGCCCGCCGCATTGTGAGAACTGCTGTTTTCACTCCGTTCCGAGACAGGGGGATCTTACGATCGGAGATTTCTGGGGGATCATGCGGACAGATCCTTCGATACCGGGGCAGAACGGAGTTTCCGTCATTCTGGTCAACAGTGAAAAAGGACAGGAGTTCTTCGATAGATTCGGAAAAAGGGAAGGCGACTATCTGAGAGAAGTACCGCTGGCCTGGCTCGGCGGAAACGGATATACGGGAAAGCAGAGCAGAAACTTTGCGTCACCTCTTCGCGACCGGTTTTACGAGGATTATCTGAAGCATGGTTTCACTGTGGCGGTTCACAGGGCTGCGAAAA
The DNA here is from genome assembly GCA_024692955.1 of Lachnospiraceae bacterium. GTDB lineage: Bacteria > Bacillota > Clostridia > Lachnospirales > Lachnospiraceae > JAILLW01. The sequence continues at coordinate 11,977 of JAILLW010000093.1, forward strand.
CAAAAAACAGAAACGAGATCGATAAATGGTTCGGATACTTCGAAGTCCTGCTCCGGTGGATGCAGAAACCGGATCCTGTCGGTTGGCTGAGAAACCGTGTCGAAGAATGTGGATATGAGAGGATCGCCATATACGGAATGGGAGAAGTCGGACGGCTTCTTTACGAAAAAATGAAGTCCGCTTCCATCCCCGTGGAATATGCTATTGACAAAAGACCGCAGAAGGTTGACGGTCAACTGAAAGTGGTAAGACCCGGAGATGAGCTGGAGCCGGTGGATGTGATCATTGTATCGATCCTTTCGGAATTCGACGGGATCCGGAAACTGTTAGAGAAAAAGACGGATGCGAAGATCATTTCGATCAGAGATTTTTTGCTGTAGAAGAGTGGGATCATGATGGACATCAAAGCGCAGATCAATACATTTCCCTATGCATGGTATGATTTCCGGCGGATCGGGGCGGACAGCATGCTTGTCATCCGGGATCCGGGGGAGACGGTCGATGAGGATGCCTTTTCCGGCATATCTCAGATCACATATGCCGAGGATCCGATGGGAATTCGTGAATCCGGCTTTGAGACTGTCATTTCTCTGATCTCCCCCGAGAGAATGGACGATCCGAAAGGATACATTAGGAGATGCTATGATCTTTTGGGCGAGCACGGAGTATTGCTTTTTCCGATGAGCAACCGTCTCGGTATCCGGTATTTCTGCGGGGACCGGGATCCCTATACGGATCGGGTTTTTGACGGCATAGATAACTATTACAGGGCAGAGACAGAACTGCGGGGACGCTGCTATTCGAGATCAGAGATCCGGAGCATGCTGGATGATATCGGGATTCTGAATCATCGGATGTTTGGCGTTTTTTCCGGCCTTGATTATCCTACACATTTGATCGCGGAGAATTATATTCCCCGTGAAGATCTGGCCAATCGCATTCTTCCGGTTTATCATTATCCCCCGACGGTTTTTCTGGAGGAGGAAAGGCTCTATGATTCTTTGAAGAAGGAAAACCTGATCCATGCGCTCGCCAATTCATATCTGATCGAAGTGACAAAAGAGGAAAACGATCTTTCCGATGCTCTGTATGTTACATTATCCCTCGGAAGAACCAGAGACAACGCATATGCCACGATCGTTCGAAAGAATGATACCGTCGTTAAGAAGGCATTCTATGATGAAGGAAATGAGGGACTGCGTAATATCGAGGAGAACCACAGGAATCTGGCCCAAAGAGGGCTGGATGTGATCGCGATCACGGAAGGATCTGCTTCGGATCATTCCATATCCATGCCGTATATTGAAGCGCCCACTGCACAGAAATATCTGCAGGACCTGCTGATCTCGGATAAAGAAATGTTTTTCAAAGAAATGGATGCGTTCATGGCGGAGATCGACCGGGTGTCGACCGTAGTTTCAACGGATCCGATCACCGGAGCCATCGGTGATATCGTATACCCGGATATGGTTCCGGTAAATGCGTTTAAGACGGAGAAAGGGTATCTTTTCTTTGATCAGGAGTTTTCCGTAAGGAATTATCCGATCAATGTCGTGAAGGCAAGGGCGCTGTTTTCCTTTTTTGCATATCATGACGAACTGCGGTTTGTCGAGAAAGAACTCTTTCAGCGCTATGACTTGTCGGAGCAGAAAACACTCTATATGGAGATGGAATGGGCTTTCCTTGAAAAACTCTGGTCGGAAGATGTGCTGAAGCCGTTTCGTGACCGCATCCGACGGGATACGCCGTTCACACGTAGAAACAGAACGTACATGAATTATCCGGCCGGCTATTATGAGACGAAGTATGTCGATATCATTAGGGGGGCAGAGAATAAGGAATGCTATGTCTTCGGCTCCGGGCAATATGCGAAGGATTTTCTTGAAAAGTACCAGCATGAATACTCAATCACCAAGATCATTGATAACGATCCGGAACATTGGGGGACTATGATATATGGAATCGAGATCGTGTCGCCTGATATATTGAAAGAGATCGACGGGAACAGGACCAGGGTGTTTATTTGTGTGAAAGATTATTCCGATATTGTCAGGCAGTTAGATGATATGAGGATTCCGGATTACAGCATTTATAGTAAATATAAAGTCTATCCAAGAAGTTTTGCCATATCTCCTGAAACAAAAAAAACCTATCACATCGGTTATTGTGCTGGCGCATTCGACATGTTCCACGTCGGACACCTGAATCTTTTGCGGCGCGCAAAGGAACAGTGCGACTATCTGATCGTCGGGGTGATCTCCGATCAGAGGATTTTCGATCTGAAGCAAAGGTATCCGGTCATTCCCTGCGATGAGAGAGTCAAAGTGGTGGAAGGATGCAGATACGCGGACAGGGTCGAAATTCTTGAAGCCGATCGGGCCGGAATTATGGACGCATATAACAGATTTCATTTTGACTGCATGTTTTCCGGAGACGATCATGCAAATGATGAATCCTGGCTGTCTGAGCGGGAAAGACTCAGAAAATCAGGCTCGGATCTGGTCTTCGTTTCATATTCCAAAGAAACCAGTTCCAGTGCGATAAGAAAAAAGATAGGAGAAACATTATGATCCAAACAACCCGACCGGCATATCGCCGTCTTCAGGACGAAGAGAGCCGTTTCCTCTACGAAAAACGCTGTATGTGGGCGATTACCGGTGATGACAGGTATATTGATGATATCATTGATTCCGTATTTGACCGTGCAGCGGCGGATGAGATGATGAAGAAGGCCGCGGCAGTTTCTGACCGGCTTTTTATCCGGGGACTCGGAAACGAGTATCAGACGATCCGAAAGTTCTATCCCGATCTTAAATTCTTCGGTTTTGTCGACCGCGATCCGGTGAAGGTGGCAATGGGGGCGGTTGACGGACACAGGATCATATCTCCCGGCGAATTCTATGAGAAATATCCGGATGCGTATATTATCGTGAATTCCTCGGCTTTCAGTGAAGAGATCATGCGGGAACTTATGGAACACGGGATCCCGGAAGAGCATATATTCAATTTCGGGAACTTAAGCCGGAGCACGGAGCAGTACTTTGAGCCCGGCATCATCAGTCCGCAGGAGCACGAAGTGTTTGTGGACGGCGGATGCTATGACGGCACCACATATCGGCGGTTCGCGAAGTGGTGCGGCGGAAACTATGATGCGATCTGGTCTTTCGAGCCCGACAGGCATAATTATGAAGTGACACTTGCGTCATTGGAAAAGAATCCTGTGAAGAATGTGAAGCTTTTCAACAAGGGCCTTTGGGACAAGAACGGGACGCTGTATTTCAACTCATCCGGGACACAGGGGTCGGGAATTGTTGACGGGCCCGGAAAAGGGGATGGCACGGATCGGGATGCGGACAAAGGCATCATTTCAATCGAAGTGGCTTCGATCGATGAAACCCTGCAGGGCGCTCCGGCTACATTCATAAAACTGGATGTGGAAGGCGCGGAATACGAAACACTCACGGGTGCGGCGGATACGATCCGGAAGTATCATCCCCGGATGGCGATCAGCATCTATCATAAGCCGGAGGATATCTTTACCCTTCCGGAACTGGTATTATCCTTTTCCGATGAATACCGCTTCTACCTTCGGCATTATCAGCTCAGCCGCTACGAGACCATTCTGTATGCGGTATGATCGGAGATGAATTGTTTGGATAATTCAGAAGTTCTGACAGACAAAAACCATAAATGGATCTACACCTATGACTACGCGCCGGACAGTCTCTGGGAGCCGTGGCGGGAGGAGGTGTATCCGAACGGAGAGGGGCTTGATGAAAACGGGATCCCGCTCTGGATCGGCGCGGAAGCGGATGCCGTAGCGGCAAGAGTCAGGGGGAATGCGGCTTCGGCTGCGCCGGTTTTCCGTGCTTCGGACGGACCGGATAAGAATCCTTCGCTTTTGGCCTTTCTGCTCCTTGCGGATTCCCACTATACCGTGAACGGTACCTGGGAGGATACGGTCGCCTCCATGAGAGCCGTGGCAAAGAGGATCCCTCTTTCCGGCATCATTCATCTGGGAGATCTTACGGACGGGCTGCTTCCTGCCGAAAAGACGCGGAAGATCGAAAAAGAATGTCTCAGTGATATGGAAAGCTTCGGGCTTCCCGTGTTTTTAACTCCCGGGAACCATGATTATAACTATTTCCGTGGGAATCCGGAGATCAAATATCCCGGCGTTCCGCAGTATTATATCGATCTTCCGGAATACGGGCTGCGCTTCTTCTTCATCGATTCCTTTGATCCGAAGGAACCGGCAAGGTACGGGTTTACCGATTACTGCATTCACTGGCTGGAAGCTGCGCTAAAGCAGATGCCCGAAGACTGCCGTGCGGTTATCTTTTCGCACCTCACCCCGCTTGTGCGGCTTCAGGTCTGGACGAAGGAGATCCGTAACCGGAATAAGCTGATGGATGTGCTGAATGCCCGCGCGGACAGGATCCTGGCCTTTTTTAACGGGCACAATCATTGCGATCAGCTCTTCAACGAACTGAATAACGGGATGTTTCCGCTTATATCGGTCAACTGCGCAAAATGCGAATGCTTCACGGATCATAAGCCGGATGGGGCGAAGGTGCCCTTCCGGAGACTCGGCGACCGGATTCAGGAGAGTTTTGATATCATACAGATAAATGCGGAAAAAGAAGAGATCTTCCTTACGCGGTTCGGCGCCGGGAATGACCGTGCAGTAAGGGATCATAAGGCTTATTTTGACGGAGGTATTCAATGAAGGACGGCATAACAAAACTGAGAGAGGTACAGCTTGAACTTCTGAAGGAATTTGCGGATGTATGCGGGGAGCATGATCTGAAATGGTATGCGTTTTTCGGAACCCTGCTCGGGACCGTAAGGGACGGCGGGTACCCCGTCTGGGATGATGACATCGATGTGGTGATGCCGCCAAAAGACTATCGGATGCTTTGCCAGCATAAGGAATGGTTTTCGAAGGCCTGCTTTTTGCAGACCCCTCTGGATGACGGTTTTCGAACCTTCGCGAAGCTTCGAAGGAACGGAACATGTGCCTTTCAGGAGAGCCTGGAGGATCAGCTGAAGCGCGGGGGACATATGGGAATCTACATCGATATCATCCCGCTGAATGAGATTCCGGGAGCGGATTGTTATTCCACACCGACCCTTTCGTCCGTGGAGAAAAAGAATGCGGTTTATCTGAAATCCTGGTTTGAACCTGCACAAACCGCTGAATTTGAGGAAATTCCCGTCAGGATCCCGGCAACACCCCGAAAGATCCTGAACGAGATTTACGTTGACTGGGCATGGCCCCAGGGAGTGATGAAATACCGGCCCGCGAACTGGTTTTTCGATACGGAACGCGGATATGAATACTATGTCAGACGCTATACCGGGATGCTTGAGGGTATCCGGGATAAAAAGATCTTTCTGTTCGGTGCCGGCGACAGCCTCCGGATCTTTGTCGAGAGATTCGGCATGAAGGATCGGATCGTCTGTACTTTTGACAATAATCCGAAGCTTTGGGGAAAGGAATCGTATGGCGTGGAAGTCCGCGATCCTTCGAAGCTCCCGGAATCATATGATGAGAACAGCAGTCTGATCATCGTGAGTCTCTACTATCAGGAGATCGGCCGCCAGCTTGAGTGCATGGGGATAACGGATTATTACGTCTACCTCGACAGGTATTTCGATGAAAAGATCGGAAACCGGGTGGTACGCAGAGAGGATCTTCCGGAGGGTGAAAAGAAGATCCCGAAATGGGAATAGAAGATCAGGATTACATAACGGAAACCCGTGTAGAACTTTTTCCGGCTTATTTGAGGCTGCCGGCTATATATTGTATCCGAACTCTTCTTCCGTTGCGGATTTATGTCTGTCAACCCCCAATATATGGTATTGTGCAATATGCGCATAGCCTTCCCGAAGGCTGCATATTTCCTGTTGACGGCAGAAAAAGCGGGGCGGTAGAATCATAATCACTTCGAAGTGAACCATTGCAACAGAACGGAGGAGGATTGATTATGACAACGGATGACAAAATAGACAGACTATCGGAGAAGATGGAGCAGCTGATTGATCAGCTGAATGTCCGGATGGACCGGATGGATGAGCGGTTTGACCGGATGGATGAGCGGTTTGACCGGATGGATGAGCGATTTGACCGGATGGATGAGCGGTTCGACCGAATGGATGAGCGGATGGACCGAATGGATGAGCGGATGGACGAAATGCAGGAAACGCTCGATGAGCATGAAGTGAGATTCAGCGCTGAGATCGAAACGCTTCATAATGAGATGAAGAACGGATTTAAGCAACTCGACGAGCGGCTCTCTTTGGTGGAAGGGAAGGTTGGAAGCATGGATGCCGACATAAAGCTTCTCGGGCACACCGTTGCCGGAATGTCTGTAGACCTTACGGCGATAGATGAGAAACTCGGAAAGGTTGAGTTGCGTCTTGAGAATGAGATCTGCCCTAATATACAGTTGATTGCTGAGGGACATCATATGCTGAGTGATAAGCTCAGCGATGCGATAAAGATCCGCGATGATAATCTGTATTATCAGGTGCAGGTGAATACGTTTGGCCGGAAAATAAGCGATCTGGAAGAGAGTGTTGTTGAGATCAAAAAAGAGATGGAATTGCAGAAAGCTGCCGGATGAAACTTCTTTTCTATCGATACAACAACATATGCGAACCCGATATACTCGAAACCTTCCGGGAATTCGGATACGAGGTCATCGAGTATAAGGAAGAAATGACGAGGAAGGACATAAAGCCTTCCGAGATCGTTTCGGCCGTCAGCGGACTGCTTCAGAAAGAGCCGGTGGATTTTGTCTTTTCGATCAATTTCTATCCGGCTCTTTCGGAAGTCTGCAACCTGTTCCGCATCCGCTATATTTCATGGACGGTGGATTCTCCGGTGCCGGAGCTTTATCACCCCGCGATCCGTAATGAATGGAACCGGACCTTTATTTTCGACCGGGAGGATTTCCGGGAGGTCAGTGCGATCTGTGAGGACTCGATCAGGCCTCACGTTTTCTATCTGCCCCTTGCCGCTAAGATAAGGCCGAAGGAGGAACTCTTTTTTAATACCCCGGCTGAAGTCCATGAGAACTACCGGCATGAGATCTCTTTCGTGGGTTCTCTCTATTCGGAAAAAACCCGTTATCGAAAGATCAGAGAGCACCTTCCGGAAATGACGAAAGGCTATCTGGACGGGATCATGCGGGCACAGGAGCGGATTTACGGTTATTTCTTTATGGAAGAAACCCTTACGGAGGAGATCCTCAGGGAGTTCAGAGATTCCGTACCCGGCTTTTTTTCCTTCGGTGAAGGCACCGGGCACTTCTGGGATGATCTGAAAACCGTGTCAAGGTATTATCTTTCTCCCGAGATCGCGGCGATGGAGCGGACGGACCTTATCCGGACCCTGTCCGAACGGCTTCCCGCCCGAATGAGTGCATACGGCACAGACTCCGGTCTCCTGGCAGATTCCGATACTGGCCGACAGGGCAAAGACGAGCTTTCGAAATGGGCCCCCTGCCTGTATACGGCAAGCGACACCGCTTCGCTCCCGAAAGTCCGCAACATGGGAACCTGTAAGACGCTTACGGAAATGCCTCTGGTATTCCATAATTCCAGGATAAATCTGAATATCACTTCGAAAGGGATCCGCTCGGGTCTGCCTCTCCGGATCTTTGATATTTTAAGCTGCGGGGGATTCGTGCTCACGAACTTCCAGAGCGAGCTTCCGGAACTCTTTACGATCGGAGAAGACCTGACAGCCTACGCTTCTTCGGAAGAGCTGATCGATCTTGCGGCTTATTATCTTACTCATGAAGCTGAGCGAACCGCTGTCGCGGAGCGTGGGTATGAGAGAGTAAAGGCGGAGCATACTTATGAAAGGCGGCTGGCAACGATGCTGGAGGCGGCATTTCTATGATTCTTTTTCTGAAAGGAACGCTGGATACACTGAATCTTTTTATCGATGAGATGATGCGGGAGAAGCTGCCGGCTTCGGAAAACGGACTGCCGGAGCCCATGGAAATTCTGGACTTCCGGGACAGCACCGCCCTCGCGGATAAACTGATCGCGCTTGATCCGCTTATTGATGAAACCACCGATGTCGTCACCTTCAATAACGCCGGCATTCAGCTTGCGATCGGCAAAGTGCCATACTGGCAGAGCAAAAACGTCCGCCTCTACAATATTCTGGTGGATCATCCCGTATATTATGTGGATGAGATCACGAAGCATTATTATCCCGGAATGCGGGTGATCTGCATCGATAAAGGCCATGTGGATTTCCTGAAGGAGATCCTTTCGCCTATCCGGGAGTCTTTCTTTTTCCTACCCCACGGCGGCGCGGCTCCCGAAAATCCCGGTGGTGAGAAAGATCCCTCTGCTCTTTCCGAAAGAGAAGACGGAATTGTTCCGGGTTTTGGGGCCCGCGAGATCGATGTCCTTTATATAGGAAGCATTCGGGGAAAGGAGAGCCCCGTATTCCCGGAGCTTCCGTTTCCGGATATGCAGGACTTTTACGGATTCTGCACGGACTATTACGAGAAGGAGCCTTACGCGGAATCCGGATATGCCGTCAATGCATATGAAGCATACAGGGGGATCCGCCTTTTGCCGGAACAGAAATACATTCTCGTCCGGAATCTGATGGTCGGGATCGAAAGCCGTATAAAAAGGAAACGTCGTATCAGACTGATCGAAAGCCTGGCGGATAACGGCATTCCTGTCCGGGTTTTCGGAGACGGGGACTGGAAGGAAACGGCGGATGCCCGCCCGGGAAGGATCATCTACGGAGGAATGATCCCGGCAGCGGAATGTCTGAAACTTATTTCAAAGACGAAGATCCTTCTGAACGATCATCCGTTCTTTGCAGACGGCGCCCATGAGAGGATCTTCAACGGAATGCTCCGGGGAGCGGTGGTAGCCACCAACCGGAGCCGCTACCTGGAAGAGAGATTCGCTTCCGGGCAGGAAATCCTTTATTATGATCCGGAAAAAGAGGAAGACTTCGCACATACGGTCGGACAGCTCCTTGATGATGAGGAGGAGCTTGGCAGGATCGCAGGGCAGGCCCTTCGAAAGGCGGAGAATGATACCTGGGGCAGCAGGCTGAAAGAAATCTTGCAAAAACACTGCTGATTTTTTAAAATTATCATAAGAGTTTTCTCATATACTCTAAAGTTTTCTAAATATCTGCCGATAGATACTATGAAAATGCAACATTGTCTGCGTATATGTCTAACGCGCGAATACATATACGCGGGCCAAAGTAACTCTTTAATGGCACCGAACGGTGCGGCTAACATCACATGGAGGTGATTGGGATGACAGTAGAACCTATGAACAGTGCTATGACATTTATGGCACAGCCGACACAGGCCGCAAGGCCAGTGACACCGCTTGAGAATGTGAACACGGAGGTTGCTTCTCAGGAGAATGCCGCCAATCTGGATCAGACGACCGCGAAAGTGGCCGAAGCCGAAGGCTATGACCCGGATGCGAAGGGCGGGGAGTCCAAACAGCAGGAGTTGACCGATGAGCAGGCTCAGGCTCAGAACGAAAAGATCAAAAAGGCCGTGGAAGAGCTGAACAAGAAGATGGCTGATTCCGAGGCGGTCTACGGGATCCACGACGGCACGAACCGCGTGACGATCAAGATCGTAGACAAGAAGACCCACGAAACCCTGAAGGAACTCCCGCCGGAAAAGACTCTTGATATGATCGCCAAGGTTTGGGAGATGGCTGGCATTCTCGTTGACGAGAAACGATAGGAGGCAGATATGAGCAATCGGACAAGAGTAACCGGAATGTATTCCGGTATGGATACGGAAAGTCTGATCCAGCAGCTGGTCGAAGCCAGAAGGACCAAGGTGACCAAGGAGACGAAGAATCAGTCCAGGATCACCTATCAGCAGGAAGCATGGACGGACCTGAACAAAAAACTGAAGGATCTGAAGGGAAAGTTTGACAACCTTCGGTACTCCAGCGCATATTCCAAGATGACCACGGAAGTATCGGACAGCAGCGTTGCCTCCGTTGTAACTTCCGACGGCGCAATGACGGCCGTACAGTCCCTTGAAGTTACGAAGCTTGCGAAAGCCGGATATATGACCGGCGCCGAGATCAAAAAGCCGGGCAGCTCCGACAAACTGACTTCCGGAACGAAGCTTTCGGAACTGGGCATTGAAGCAGGCAGCAAGTTCAATATCGAAGTGGGCGGAAAGAACACGGAGATCACCATTACGGAAGGCATGACTCTCGGCGGACTTGCGAAGAAGCTTTCGGGAGCCGGAGTGACCGCGAACTTCGACGCGTCGACGCAGCGGTTCTTCATCGGATCGAAAGACACCGGCGAGAAATATGATTTCTCTCTTACCGCTTCGGACGACAGCGGAAAGAAAGCGCTTGCAGCCCTCGGACTTTCGGAGGAAGCCTACGGCAACTACGAGAAGGCGACCAAGATCGACGGACAGGATGCGGAGATCAAACTGAACAATGCCGTTTACAAGTCTTCTTCGAATTCCTTCAATATCAACGGACTTACGATCACGGCGAAGGCCGAGACCAACGGAAGATCCGTAAGCCTGAATACCACGAAGGACACCAGCGCCATCTATGATATGGTAAAGGATGTGATCAAGTCCTATTCGGAACTGATCAACGAGATGGATAAGCTCTACAACGCCGATACGAAGACGAAGTACGATCCTCTGACCGATGAAGAGAAATCCGCGATGTCGGAATACGAGATCGAAAAGTGGGAAGAGAAGATGAAGGAGCAGCTCCTTTCCAAGGACGCGACGCTCGGAAATCTGACGAGCTCCTTCACGGCGATCATGAATCAGGGCTTCACCGTAGGCGGAAAGACCATGCATCTCTTTGATTTCGGAATCGAGACCGCGGGTTACTTCAATGCTCCGGATAATGAGAAGAACGCGCTCCATATCCTGGGCGATGAAGACGACACCTTATTCGGGACCGAAACGAACAAGCTGAAGCAGGCCATCGCCGCGGATCCGGACGCGATCACGAATTTCTTCTCCCAGCTGTCGGATGCCATGTATCAGAAGATGACGGATCTTTCTTCCAGAGTACCCGGATACCGTTCCTACGGAAGCTTTTTCGAGGACACCCGGATGAAATCCGAGTATGATGACTACAAGACCAAGATCGAAGATATGGAACAAAAACTTTCCGATTACGAAGATAAGTGGTATGATAAATTCGCCAAGATGGAAAAGGCAATGGCGAAGATGCAGTCAAACCAGAATGCCGTTTCCGGAATGTTTGGAATGAATTAATCAGATTATCTCTCAGGAGGTTATTCGTATGTCGGCATTACCGGCTGCATATGCGCAGTACAAGAACAGCAAAATATTGACGGCGTCCCCGGCGGAGCTGACGCTGATGCTCTACGAGGGCGCCATCAAGTTCTGCAATATCGCGATCGAAGGGATCAATGAGAAGGACATTCCCAAGGCCCATACCCATATCGTGAAGGCCCAAAGGATCGTGGACCACCTTCGGATCACACTGGATATGAAGTATCCGGTAGCCCAGGATTTCGAGCGGATCTACAGTTATCTGGCAAGAAGGCTTACGGAGGCGAACGTTCAGAAGGATCCCGAGATCCTTGAGGAAGTGAACGAGCATTTACGCTCCGTTCGCGACACCTGGAAGGAAGTAATGCGGATCAACAAGCAGAAGGGTGCCTGATGGAACGGGATTATATCATCGCAATGCGCGAAAGCCTTGAAAAGAAGCTTGGTATTCTGGACGAGATCTATGAACTGAGCAGACTCCAGCAGGAACTGCTTTCCGAAGAGGAAATGGATTTCGACAGTTTCGACCGCTACTTCGATGACAAGGATATTTGCATCGAAAAGTTAAATGAACTTGATGAAGGCTTCGAATTGTTATATAATAGAGTGGGAGAGGTTCTCCGGGATCGGAAGGAGAGTTACGCGGAAGAGATCCGGGTCATGCAGGATCTGATCCGGAAGATCACGGACAGGAGCACTTCCATCGAAGCATTGGAAGAGCGAAACCGCAAAGGAATCGCGGATGCTCTGGCCAAAGCCCATCGTCAGGCGAAGGAAAGCAAGCGTTCTGTCAGTGTCGCAATGAACTATTATAAGCAGATGAACGGCATCTATGACGGCACTTCCTCGAAGATGGATAAAAAAAAGTAAATTTTTTTCATTTCAGGTATTAAGTAATCGGGCAAACGCTCCGATACTTAATATAGAGCAAGGGTAAATGTGAAAGCTCTTGCGGTAACCGCGATCCTTCTTAAGGATGCGTACGAACCCTTAAGACGATTGCAAACAACTTAATCACTTTATCCCATGGAGGGGATAAATACTTTCAAGGAGGAAAAAACTATGGTAGTACAGCACAATTTACAGGCAATGAACTCTAACAGGATGTTAAACGTTAACTCCCAGGCACAGGCGAAGTCCACTGAGAAGTTATCTTCCGGTTACAGCATTAACCGCGCAGCAGATGATGCAGCAGGTCTCGCGATTTCCGAGAAGATGCGTCGCCAGATCAAGGGTCTTACCCAGGCATCTGCGAATGCTCAGGATGGTATCTCGATGGTGCAGACGGCAGAAGGTGCTCTCGGTGAAGTACATGATATGCTTCAGAGAATCAACCAGCTGTCCGTAAAGGGTGAAAACGGAACTCTGACTTCTGCAGATCGCGGCTATATCGCATCTGAAGTACAGCAGCTTCTTTCCGAGATCGACCGCGTACAGTCGACCACCACTTTCAACGAGCTGAGCCTGCTTGATGGTTCCGTCACCAAGACTGGTCTTCAGGTTGGTGCGGAAGCTGGACAGCACATCAGCATCACGATCGCCAACATGGGCGTATTTGGTGACGGCAAGGCTGTTACTGAGAAGGGTGGCATCTATACCAACAGCACGGATACTTCCTTATCAGACGCAGTAGAGAAGTTCTACAAGTATGATACGGACGGCAAGTCCACGGTTGGTTCCACTGACGCAGAAAAGACGATCAGCGCGACGGATTTCGCTTCCCTCAATAAGGCGACCAAGCTCGCTCTGAGCAGCGTTTCCAAGCAGAGATCTGATCTCGGTGCAGTTCAGAACAGACTTGAGCACACGATCAAGAACCTCGACAAAGTAGATGAGAACACGACGAGTGCTGAGAGCGCAATCCGTGATACGGATATGGCGACTGAGATGGTTAAGTACTCCAACAACAACATCCTGCAGCAGGCAGGTCAGGCGATGTTGGCTCAGGCTAACCAGAGCAACCAGGGCGTTCTGTCTCTTCTGTAATAAACAGTTAGAGTTTGTACCGGACGTACAACCAAACAAAAGGGCGGGAGTTTACTCCCGTCCCTTTTGCTTTCAAAAAAGCTGAAAAATAAGGATCAGGTACTTCACAAACGAAAAAAACTGTGATAGAGTAAATAATCATAGGGAATTTGTCCCCATGCCGTTAAGTTTTATGTAAATCGATCCGATATATACGGCACAGGGGTAATCCCGTAACTTACGGATATGATTTAAGGATGCGTACGAGTCCCTAAACATTCCGAAACCACACACATCCGCAAGGAAGCGGAAATATTTTTCAAGGAGGAAAAAAACATGGTAGTACAGCACAATTTACAGGCAATGAACTCAAACCGGATGCTGAACGTTAACGCTCAGGCACAGGCGAAGTCCACCGAGAAGTTATCTTCCGGATATCAGATCAACCGTGCGGCCGATGACGCAGCAGGGCTCGCAATCTCCGAGAAGATGCGCAGACAGATCAAGGGTCTGACCCAGGCATCCGCGAACGCACAGGACGGTATCTCGATGGTACAGACCGCAGAGGGAGCTCTCGGTGAAGTGCATGATATGCTTCAGCGTATCAACCAGCTCTCCGTAAAGGGTGAAAACGGAACCCTGACCTCTGCCGACCGCGGCTATATCGCATCGGAAGTACAGCAGCTTCTTTCCGAGATCGACCGTGTACAGAGCACGACCACCTTCAACGAACTGAGCCTGCTTGACGGCTCCGTTACGAAGACCGGTCTTCAGGTTGGGGCGGAAGCGACCCAGCACATCGACATCACGATCGCCAGCATGGGCGTATTCGGGAAAGACAGCAATAAGACTGCTTCGACTGCCGACGGCGGTGGGATTTATTCCAACGATGAAGATTCGTCTCTCGCAGATGCGGTTGACAAGTTCTATCAGTATGATACTGACGGCAAGTCCAAGATTGGCGCCAGTGATGCGGAAAAGACGATTAGCGCATCTGACTTCGCTTCCCTGAACAAGGCGACCAAGATCGCTCTTAACAGAGTATCGAAGCAGAGATCCGATCTCGGTGCTGTTCAGAACAGACTTGAGCACACGATCAAGAACCTCGACAACGTAGTAGAGAATACCACGAGTGCCGAGAGCTCGATCCGCGATACGGATATGGCTACCGAAATGGTTCGCTACAGCAACAACAACATTCTGCAGCAGGCAGGACAGGCGATGCTGGCACAGGCGAATCAGGCAAACCAGGGAGTTCTTTCTCTCCTCGGATAATCCGGATCCGGTTTGGATTCTTAACAAAGAGGACAGGCTTACGGCCTGTCCTCTTTATTTTGTTTATCAGGAAATGATTCTGCCTTCTGCTGTCATATCTGATTTTGTTTTCCGCGCAATGCGAAGAACCGCGTAAATCCGTCACTTTCGGACTTTTTTCAAAAAAATCTCAAAAAAAATAAAAAACAGGGGTTAAGTATTCCGAAAGGGCTCCGATATATTAGGTGTAAACAACAGAACACTGCAGCAAACGGAATTGCTGACATCAGAAAAGGATTTAATCTTAAGACTGAACGGACTCGGTCAGGATTCAAGGAGGAAATAAAATGGTAGTACAGCACAATTTACAGGCAATGAACTCGAACAGAATGTTAAACGTGAACACCCAGGCACAGGCCAAGTCCACTGAGAAGTTATCTTCGGGTTATCAGATCAACCGTGCAGCCGATGATGCAGCAGGCCTCGCAATTTCCGAGAAGATGCGCAGACAGATCAAAGGTCTCACTCAGGCATCCGCAAACGCACAGGACGGTATCTCGATGGTACAGACCGCAGAAGGTGCGCTCGGTGAAGTTCACGATATGCTCCAGAGAATCAACCAGCTTTCCGTAAAGGGTGAAAACGGAACCCTGACCTCCGCGGACCGCGGCTACATCGCATCGGAAGTACAGCAGCTCCTTTCCGAGATCGACCGCGTACAGTCCACCACCACTTTCAACGAATTAAGCCTTCTCGACGGCTCCGTTACCAAGACAGGTCTTCAGGTAGGAGCGGAAGCAAATCAGCACATCGACATCACGATCAAGGCGATGGGTGTATTTGGTAAAGGTCTGGATCAGACAGCAGCAAATGGCGGCGGGATTTATTCCAACGCTGACGATGAGACTCTCGCGAATGCGGTTGACAAGTTCTATCAGTATGATACGGACGGAGCTTCCAAGTTAGAAGCGGGCGGTACCAAGACCATCACGCAGGCAGACTTCGCTTCCCTGAACAAGGCCACCAAGATCGCTCTGAACGCGGTATCGAAACAGAGATCAGATCTCGGTGCTGTACAGAACAGACTTGAGCACACGATCAGCAACCTGGATAACGTAGTTGAGAACACCACGAGTGCTGAGAGCTCGATCCGCGATACGGATATGGCAACCGAAATGGTTCGCTACAGCAACAACAACATTCTGCAGCAGGCAGGACAGGCAATGCTGGCACAGGCGAATCAGTCCAACCAGGGAGTGCTTTCTCTCCTCGGATAATCGGGAAAAGCCGGATCAACATAAGAACAAACCCACGGGGACAGGTTACAACCTGTCCCCGTTTAGTGTATAATGAATAATATGGAATTAGTCAGTGTGATCATACCAACCTATAATCGGATCCATGAGATCGCGGCCTCCATCGACAGCGTCCTTTCCCAGGACTATACGGAACTCGAGGTCATTGTCGTGGATGACGGATCTTCGGACGGCACGGAAGGCTTTGTTCGCGAAAAATACGGGGACAGGGTCCGCTTTCTGAAGCTTGAGGGCAACCATGGCTGCCATTACGCGCGGAATGAGGGGATACGCATCGCAAACGGGGATATCATCGCGTTTAACGACAGCGACGACCGATGGCACCGGGATAAGCTTCGAAAGCAGATGGATTACTGGGCAAAAAGACCCGAAGACCTTCTGATCTACGCGGCCTATGAAACCACCAGACTCGGCAGGACGATCCGGGTGCCGAATGTGCAGCCTCTTGAGCGCCTTCAGGGGCGGATCTTTACGGAACTGCTCTTAAGAAATACCATAGGATCTCCGACGATCCTTGTCCGGAAGGATGCGTTTTACCGGGCGGGCGGTTTTGACGATTCCTTCCCGGCCCTGGAGGACTGGGAATTTGTACTCCGTCTTTCGCAGCTCGGCAGCATCGGCTTCGTGGATGAGATCCTGGTGGATGTGGATGCGACAGAGGGGGGAATCTCCTCTTCCACATCGAATTATTATGTGGCAAGGTGCAAAATGGTCTCCAAATATCTGTCGAAAATCCGGGAACACGAACTCTTCGATACCATTGCGAAGGACATTTTCGACCGGGCGGAGCGCTCGGGGCTTCTTCCTCAGGTAAAACAGATCATGATGTATGAACTGCAGGCGGCGGAGGGTATGAAGTGAGCCGGATCTCCGTATGTGCCATCGTGAAGAACGAAGAGAAGACCATCGAAAGGATGCTGGAATCGGTGCAGCCTTACGGCTTTGAGATCGTGGTCGTTGATACCGGATCCACCGATGGGACGAAAGAGATCGTATCGCGTTATACGGATAAGATCCATGATTTCGAATGGTGCGATGACTTTTCCGCGGCAAGGAATTTCGCGGCGGCCCGGGCCTCCAACGACTGGATCCTTATGATGGATGCGGACGAGTGGATCGAATCTCTGGATCTTGAAGAACTCCGCTATTTTATGAAAAAGTATCCGGACTGCCTCGGAAGCGTCTTTATGGACAATGAGACCGGGACCCCGGACCGGAAAGGTCCCGTCAGCCGGATCCACATCGAGCGGTTCTACAACAGACGAAAGTTTCATTATATTTCCCCGATCCATGAAATGCTGGCACCGAGACACAAAGGGGTGCTTTTCGAAAATCTGCAGCTGAATTCGGTCCTCGGTCACAGCGGCTACTGCATGGATGAGGAAACGCGGAAGAAGAAGGCGGAGAGGAATATCGGCTTATTATTGAAGCAGCTTTCGGATGATCCGTCGGAAGAGGATATTCCTTACATCCTTTATCAGCTGGGGAAGGGTTATCAGATGACCGGGGATGATGAAGAGGCCTGTGCGCGCTTCGGAAAGGCGCTGGAATACGACCTTGATCCGGAACTTGATTATGTGAATGATCTGGTGGTGCAGTACGGAAATGAACTGCTTCTTCTTAAAAGATATGAGGAGGCCCTCTCCTTTGAAGGGATCCGGGAGGCGTTCGAAAAGACCGCGGATTTTGTCTATCTGATGGGCCGGATCTATCTTGTGAACGAAAAATACCAGCAGGCGGCGGACGAATTTCAAAAGGCGCTTACGATCCGGAACTACCGGCTCGAGGGCACAAATTCCTATCTGCCGGCTTTCGAACTCGGAAAGCTTCTGCTTAAGGCGAATCAGCCGGGAAATGCCCGGGTATTCCTTAAAATGTGCGGGAATTATCCGCCGGCGGTGAAACTGCTTAACGAAACGGGGCGGGAGTGAACGGATGAATCTGTTATTCTACGGCTGGGGAGCCAATAATGAGCAGGATCTGATCGATGCCCTGACAGAGCTTCCGGGGGTGACGCTTTTTACCTATAAAAAGGAGCTGACCGACTATCATGCGGATTCGGAGGCGGCTTACGCCATCGTTCAGCTCATTCATAAACACGGGATCGACGGGCTCATCAGCTACGATTATTATCCGCTTCCCTCGATGCTCTGCGAACTGAATCACATTCCCTATATCTCCTGGGTCTATGACTGCCCGCAATACGGGACTTATTCCAAAACCATCACGAATTCCTGCAATCATGTATTCAATTTCGACCGGATCTTTGCCGGGAGACTTTCGGAGTACGGCTGTCCGCACAGCATCTATTTCCCGCTCTGCTCAGGTGCCCGGATCGCGAAGGCGGCAAAACGCCATATCGGGGAAGAAAAATACCGGGCCGACATCTCTCTGGTGGGCGGACTCTATATCGAGGGGAAAAACCGGATACGCGCCGGTCTTTTGGAGGGGCGTTTTTCGGAACGGACGAAGGGCTTCCTGAACGGGATCATGGCGGCACAGGAAAAGGTATACGGCTACAATTTCCTCCGGGAAGTGCTGGATGAAACACTGGTCGAAGAGATCACGGAGGTCTGCGAACTGAAACTGAGTGATATGTATATACAGGATCCCCTGGGGCTCGCCGCGGACGCGGTGGGGATGGAAGTATCCGCAAGGGAGCGGATCGATGCGCTGGATATCCTTTCCGAGGGGCTGGATGTTGACCTTTATACCTATTCGGAGCTTCCGGAGCGGCTGCGGGAGAAAAAGCGGATCCGCCTTAGGGGGACCGTGTCTTATGCAGACGGGATGCCGGCAGTCTTTGCCAACAGCAGGATCAATCTGAACATTACCTCCAAGACGATCGAGCACGGGATCCCTCTTCGCGTGATGGATATTCTCGCATCCGGGGGATTCTGTCTTACAAACTATCAGCAGGGGGTCGCGGAACTGTTTGAAGACGGGGAGGAGCTCGTCATGTATACCTCGATGGAGGATCTTTACCGGAAAGCGGATTATTATCTGAAACATGAAGAGGAGCGCGCGATGATCGCGAAAAAGGGTCACGAAAAGGTGATGGCGCAATTCCTTCCGGAAAAGCAGCTTCCCGTTCTCCTCGAAAAGGTATTTCCGGAGGGCATTTTATGAGTCAGGATATGGATTCGATCAAACTTGCGATCTGGGGCATCGGGCTGTATGAGACATTCCTGAAAACGGCTTTTGACCTTACGAAACCCGCGGGACTGGAACTCGTCTGCCGCGCGGATGACAGACTGCCGGAGAATATGCCTGCGGACGGCTTAAAGGTGGTCACAACTGAGGAACTGGCATCGCTCTATGCCCGGGGCGAGGTACACGCGGTGATCCTTGCGGTGCATCACAGCAAACTGGCCGCGGTCTCGAGCGCGCTTATGCTGAAGGGAATCCTGGATCTTTATTATTTCCCGCATTATACCTATGATTATACGCTGGATCGCTTTTCCTATGACCTTCTTGAGAGGATCGAAGTCGGAAAACCCCGCCTTTCCTATCTGGAGTTTCATCTGGCGGACCATTGCAATCTGAACTGCAAAGGCTGCGCACATCTTTCCAACATAACGGAACCGCATCTTACGGACCTTTCACAGTTTCGGAAGGACCTTATCCGCCTCGGGGAGCTTTTCTGGGGGATCGAGCGGGTGCGCATCATGGGCGGAGAGCCGCTCCTTAATGAGGAACTTCCGGAATATGTGAAGCTGGTGAGAGAGACTTTTCCGGACGCGGATATGCATATCGTCTCCAACGGACTTCTCATAAATCCCGGACAGCAGGAGCTTTTCCGGGTAATGCGGGAGAATCACTGCTCCTTCAATATCAGTCTTTATCCTCCGGCGGTGAAACTGAAGGACCGCATTCAGGCAGTCTGCGCCTTATACGGAGTAAGATGCCTCTTTACGGATCCCGTCCGGATCTTCCGGACGACCTTTGATCCCGGAGGAGAAAACGATCCGGAGAACTCCTACCGGCATTGTGATGTGACACACTGTACCTTTTTAAAGGACGGCAGGTTGTCAAACTGCATCACGCCCTTCCTGCTTCCACAGTATGAGAAGCTGTACGGTGTCACTCTGCCGGTTCCCGAGGGAGATATCATCGATCTTTATGAAGAAGGTCTGACGGGAGTGGACATTATGGAGAAGCTTGCGGCACCGATAAAAACATGCCGTTACTGCGACCCGGAACATACACATGCCTATTACTGGGAGATCGCGGGAAAGGACCGGGCGAAACCGGAGGATTATCTTTCGGAATCGGCGAGAGCGCGGCTTGCGGCAGCGGATGGCCGGGATTGAGACGGTGAATGAATCGGTATTGAGACGGCGGATGGCCGGAATTGAGACGGTGGATGGCCGGAAGTGAGAAGGTGGATGGCCGGAAGTGAGACCGGGGTTGAGCCGGATGACGGACGGCCGGGATTACGATAGGGGACGAGCCGCAGCCAGGCAGGATGAAGACGGCCGGGGGAATGAATGAACATGGAGGTTCCGGGAGGATATGGGTAAGGCGAAGTTGAACCGGAATCGCAGGATGTGAGAGTTTTCCGGACGGATCGGGGATATGATGAGGGATACCCGGGGGAATGATTGGATTACGGATGCACGGGACCGGAAAAGGTAAGGGGTGCACGGAAAGACATGGATGGAGAGAGCGGAATAATGGATGTAAGCGAGCTTCAGGGCGTGGTTTCCGCCTGCCTTGACCTGATCGAGGGACTGAAAAAAGAGAATTCGGAACTGACGGAAGCGGTCAGGCAGCTGCTGAAAAAGCAGGGAGAGACGGACCGGAAACTCCTTCAGAATGAATATGATGCCTTTGAATTCCGGTGCAGGATCGCGCATCTTATGAACCGGGAGAAACTTCTTATGCGGAAAATCCATCCGGAAACAGAGGCCGCTTCGGGTCCGGAAGAAAAGGAATCTCTGCACTTTGAAGCAAAGAAGCCGTCTCAGCCCGATCCGGGGAATTCTCCGCGATTTGAAGGAAAGGGCGTCGTTTATTCCGTCATAACCGGCGGATATGATGAGGTTTCGGAGGCGGAGTTTAAAAACCCGGCTTTGGATTACATCCTTTACACGGATAATCCGGAGCTGCGGTCAGACACCTGGGAGGTTCGGTTTCTCGACAATCCGGACGGCCTTGACCGGGTCCGGCTCGCCCGGCAGGTGAAAATCCTGACTCACCGGTATCTTCCGGAATATGATTATTCGATCTACATTGACGGGAAACTGAAGATGAAGACGGACCTTACCGAGTTTGTGAATAGATACCGGAATGAGCAGCCTCTTCTTTGCTTTCCGCATTATTTTAAAGACTGTGCCTATGAAGAGATGGAAAACTGCATCGCGGCGGGCAGGTTTGACAACGAGGCCGTAATGAGAAGCCAGATGGATCACTACCGGGAGGAGGGCTATCCGGTACATAACGGATTGATCGACAGCTGCTTTCTGGTCCGGGAGCATATGGATCCGGAGGTGATCCGGGTGATGGAGACCTGGTGGGGAGAGATCCGGGACCGTTCCGTAAGGGATCAGCTGAGCTTCAATTACGCTTGCTGGAAGAACGGTTTTCTCTATGACACAACGGATCTTTTCGTATACCGGAACCCGTATGTGGCGGTGAAGCCGCATGGAGCAGGCTCATGAAGAAGATCAGTGTTATTATTCCCTGCTATAACGTATCCCGCTGGATCGACCGCTGTATGCAGTCTCTCGCGGATCAGACCATCGGTATGGAGAATCTGGAGATCATCCCGGTAGATGATGCGTCGACGGACGATACCTGGCAGAAGATCCTTGAATGGGAAAAGAAATATCCGGAATCCGTGATGGCGGTGCATTGTGATATCAACGGCCGGCAGGGGCGGGCCAGAAATATCGGGCTCGGCTACGCGTCGGCGGACCGGATTGCCTTTGTGGATTCGGATGACTGGGTGGAACCGGATTATCTGGAACTGCTATACCGGACGGCGACGGAAAATGACAGTGATGTCACCGTCTGCCGGCTGATCCGCGATCCCTCCGAAACCCTGCGGTATGGATCGCCGCGACCGGATGCGCCTTTGCCGGTTCGCTCCCGGGCGATCTCAACGGTGGATGAGAGGAGAAGATTTCTTTTTTCCGCGGACATTTCCTTTCTTGCGCACAGCAGGATCATACGGAAGTCCGTTCTTACGGAGAATGAACTCCTTTTTCCGGAAGGACTTGCCTATGAGGACTGCTGCTGGGGATCCCTGCTTTACTATTACGTCGACCGGATCACCTACGTGGATGCGGAGCTTTATCATTATTTCGTAAATACCGATTCCACGGTGCTCCGGAAGGACGCGGACTATCATACGGATCTTCTGGCCGTGCACGCGATCCTCTGGGATGAATATCATAAGCGCGGACTCTACCCGGAGTATCGGGATGAGATCGAGTATAATTACTTTTATACCTTTTATCTCGGATTTCTGAAGATTCTCGCGAACCGTTACGAAAGGCCTCCTTACGATCAGTTTCTGCTGATGCGGCGGATGGTGAAGGACCGCATTCCGGACTGGCGGAACAACCGTTATATCCGGAACGGTGAGATTAAGGAGTTTCACCGGGCGCTTCTGGAGCTCCTTGACCATGAGGTGGATGAGAAGGCCTTCCTGGAAGTGCTGGAAGCGGTAAAGAGGTCCGGGATCTGAGAAACCCCAGCCGGACCGGGTTTTGAATACGGCGGGGGCGTGTGAAATGGAGATTTTCGTGTATCACACGCCCGGAAGAAGCGAGTGGGGCGTGTGAAAAGAGGATTATCGCAGCTCACACGCCCGGAAGAAGCGAGTGGGGCGTGTGAAATAGAGGTTTTTGCGTATCACACGCCCGGAAGGAGCGAGTGGGGCGTGTGAAATGGAGATTTTCGTGTATCACACGCCCGGAAGAAGGAAAAAGGAGAAAGAATGGACATCTCTCTTTGCATGATCATGAAGAATGAGGAAAAGAATCTTGCGAAATGCCTGGATGCCGTTAAGGACTGCGGGTTCGAACTGGTGCTTGTGGACACGGGCTCCACGGATGAGACCGTTTCCATCGCAAAGCGGTATACGGATACCGTCCACCATTTCGACTGGATCGGAGATTTCGCCGCTGCGAGAAATTATTCTCTTTCCCTTGCTTCGAATGACTGGGTGCTGGTGCTTGACTGCGACGAGATCATTACGAAGATCGATCCGGATGCGCTTTGCAGGATCATGAAGCTTCCCGAGCAGTGCATCGGCATGATCTCCAGGCGGAATCATTATGACAATAACGGCGTGGCCTCGGTCTATACCGACGGAGTCGAACGCTTTTTCAACCGGAAGGTGTTTCATTACGAGGGGATCATCCACGAGCAGGTGCGCCCGATGCGTCTTTACGCGATCCCGGACTGCGGGATCTACCATGATACCGGCATCGTCTGCGAGCACTCCGGATATGAAGGAACTTTTGAGGAGCGGCTTGCCAAGAAAAAGCGGAACGAGGAGCTGCTACTTAAACAGCTGGAAAAGGATCCCGGAGATCCTTATATCTGGTTTCAGCTCGGGCAGTGCCATAACGGCTTTGATGATGAGAAGGCGGCGTATTATTATGGGAAAGGGCTGGAGTGCGATGTGGATCCGGAACTGGAATACGTGCAGATGATGATCATCGCCTATGGTTATGCTCTTACGCACCTTAACCGTTTTGAAGAAGCTCTTTCCATTGCGAATGTCTATGATGAGTTTGCGACTTCCGCGGATTTTGTGGTGATGATGGGGATCGTCTATCTCAGGACCGGCCGTCTGATGGAGGCCCTGAAGGAATTCCTGAAGGCCACCACAATGGAGGTTTCCCATGTGGAAGGCGCGAACAGTTTCATCCCTTTCTACAATATGGGCTGCATCAGTGAACTTCTGGATGACCGCGACAATGCCATCTCGTTTTTCCGAAAATGCGGGGATTATCCTCCGGCCCTTGAAAAACTGAAGGAACTGTCATAAGCGCGTTCCTTACATACAAAAAATGATTGAGCCATGACAGAATATAAGATGCCCCGGAAACCGGGGCTGAAATATAATGTAGCGTAGTATGTAACAGCAGGCAAGGAGGATGATTATGTTTGATTTCAACTATTTTACCCCCACAAAAGTTATATTCGGAAAAAATACGGAGAACAGGGTCGCCGAACTCGTGAAGGAATTCGGCGGCAAAAAGCTCCTGATCCATTACGGCGGCGGAAGCGTGGTGCGTTCGGGACTTCTCAAGAGAGTAACGGATTCCCTTGACGCGGCGGGCATAGGCTATGTGCTCCTCGGAGGGGCCGTACCGAATCCGCATCTTGGCCTTGTTTACGAAGGGATCGAGCTTTGCAGGAAAGAAAACGTGGATTTCCTTCTGGCGGTAGGCGGCGGCAGCGCCATCGATTCCGCGAAGGCGATCGGCTACGGCGTAGCGAACGAAGGGGATGTCTGGGATTTTTATGATTATAAGCGCAAGGCGAAGGCATGCCTTCCCCTGGGTGTTATTCTTACGATCGCGGCCACGGGCAGCGAAATGAGTGACTCTTCCGTGATCACGAAAGAGGAGGGGCTTGTGAAACGCGGCTACAGCAGCGATTACTGCCGGCCGAAGTTTGCGATCATGAATCCGGAGCTTACCATGACGCTTCCCGATTATCAGACCGCCTGCGGATGCACCGATATTATGATGCATACCATGGAAAGATACTTTACAAACGGCGGCAATATGGAGATCACGGATGCCATTGCGGAAGGATTGCTCCGCACGGTAAAGAAGAATGCGCTAATCCTCAGGGATGACCCGAAGAACTATGAGGCAAGGGCGGAGGTAATGTGGGCCGGTTCCCTTTCCCATAACGGACTGACCGGCTGCGGAAATGACGGCGGCGACTGGATGACCCACAAACTCGAGCATGAGCTCGGCGGTCTCTATGATGTGGCCCATGGCGCGGGACTTGCCGCGGTATGGGGAAGCTGGGCGAGATATGTATATAAGAATTGCCTCCCCCGCTTCAAGAAGTTTGCTCTGAACGTGATGGAGGTTGAGGATTCGGGTAGTGATGAGGAGATCGCGATCCGCGGGATTGAAGCCCTTGAGGACTTCTACCGGAGTATCGGGATGCCGACGAATTTAAGAGAGCTCGGCGTTGAGCCCACCGAAGAGGAACTTAAGGATATGGCGAAGAAATGCGCGATCGGTGTCGGCGGTGAAATGGGCTCCGCGAAGGTACTTAACGAAGAGGCAATGCTGGCAATCTATCGCGCCAGTGTATAGAGTGAAAGGGGATCGATATGGAAAATATGCCGAAACTTGGATTCGGGCTGATGAGATTGCCGGAGAAGGACGGAAAGATCGATCATGAGCAGGTATGCGCCATGGTGGACCGGTATATGGAATCTGGTATGAACTATTTCGATACGGCCTATGTGTATCATGGAGGAAGATCGGAGGTTGCGGCCAGGGAAGCCCTGGTAAAAAGATACCCGAGGGAAAGCTTTATGCTGGCGACGAAACTGCCGGCCTGGGAGCTGAGAAAGCCCGAAGATATCGAAAGAGTCTTCAACGAACAGCTCGAGCGTGCGGGGGTGGATTACTTTGATTTCTATCTTCTTCATTCCATTGAGGACGGATCCAATTATGACACATATGTCAAATATGACTGTTTTGACTGGGGCGTAAAGAAAAAAGCGGAGGGAAAGATCCGGCATTTCGGATTCTCCTTCCACGGAAGCCCGGAACTTCTTGAAAAGATCCTGGATGAGCATCATGAGGTGGAATTCGTACAGATCCAGTTGAATTATCTCGACCGGACGAATCCCGTGGTCCGTTCACAGAAACTCTACGAGATCCTTCGTGACCGGAATATTCCGATCATCGTAATGGAACCTGTCAGAGGCGGCATGCTGGCAAATATGGCTCCGGAGATCGAGGCGAAGTTCAAGGCCCGCCGGCCGGAGAAGTCCATAGCTTCCTGGGCACTCCGGTTCGTGGGATCCCTCCCCGGCGTGATGACGATCCTTTCCGGGATGTCCGACGAAGCGCAGATGGAGGATAATATTCAGACCTTCCGGAATTTCGAGCCGCTTTCGGAGGACGAGTTCGCGCTTGTTGATGAAGTAACGGATGAGATCCTCGGAATGCCCCAGATCGGCTGCACCGCCTGCAAGTACTGCTGCGACGGCTGCCCGAAGAAGATCAGTATTCCGGATGTGTTCCGGACCATCAATACGCTCCGGCGTTATCCGAACGACTGGCGGTCCAGAAATTTCTATGCCGGGGTTACGAAAAGAGGCGGCAAGGCGTCCGACTGCATCGGCTGCGGCCAGTGCGAGCGCGTGTGCCCTCAGCATCTCCCCATCATTGAACTGATGAAGGAGGCGGCTGAGATATTGGATACGTGAGGCGCTTCCTTACTTTCTGATTTTCGGGCATCCGTGGCGGATGGACCTGATAATATGAGGAAGCCCAGCATGGTGTGAAAACGTACATACGCTTGTAAATACTTTTCATTTTTCTACTGCCGGATTATTGAAAAATAAAGGATCCCGGGTGCAAGATGCGCCCGGGATTGTTGGTTTTCGGAAATCTGAGTCGTGTGGGGATTAAATACCTGAGAAAAGCCTCGCGCGGTGCGAAGGAGCATGTACTCATTACATTTTCGCCATTGAATTATTGAAAGAATGAAGGATCCCGGGTGCGCGATGCGCCCGGGATCGCTGGTTTCCGGCAATATGAGTCGGGAAGGATCTGCCCCGGGATTTAGTCCCGCGCCCTTACCACGGCCTCTCCGATCACACGGATAAGTGCGAAGAGTACGCCCGATACGGCCCAGATGATCCAGGTATATCCCCATTTTCCGGTAATAAAGCTGGCGGCGAGATAAACAACCGTGATGAGCATCCAGTAGATCCTTGAGAGCATCTCGAGTTTTTTGTTGATCCGCTTGGAATCGGGCTTGTAATCGTCAGTCTGCAGAAGGATCTTGTAGGAGGAATGCACGCCGCAAACCGCAATGAAGAGGAATACGCCGATCCCGACAAGGATGAGGAGCAGAGCAACCATGCAGGTGATAACCCAGGGCTCCATCCCAAGGACCGAGGTCAGGATGAGGGGAACACATCCGAGGATGCAGAGCAGCACCCCTGTCGTAAGCGCTTTGGAGTTTCTCGCTTCGCCTTCCGCCATCCGTTCTTTAACCATTCCGTCTACGCCATATTCGGTCTCAAAGGATTCCTGTTCGAGATATTCGAATCTGCTCAGCTTCCCTGCCTTTGTGATAAAAAGGAATACGGCGATCCCGATCTGGATGAAGAGGAACAGGAGCCCGATGGCTGCAGCCGCGTTTTCCGAAATGTTGATCATATCGGAATTCTGGAGCCCCGCCAGGATAAGAAGGATCACCGGACAGGTGATACATAGGAACACTCCGATGCCTACCGAAGGCAGGATTTGCTTCCTTAAGGAAATAAACTCGGAGGCTTCGTCCAGAGTCACTTTGATCTTTTCGGAAACGGAATCCGATTTTTCATAATAAGCAACAGGGGCCGTATCCGGTTCGAGCTCATCCTTTAATAAGTAATCCGTGCTTACTCCGAAGATCTCCGCCATCCTGAGGATCTTCTGGAGATCCGGAACGCTCTGGGCACCCTCCCATTTGGATACGGACTGTCTTGATACATCGAGCATCTCCGCAAGCTCTTCCTGGGACCAGCCGTTCTTTTTTCTTTCATTGATGATCTTGTCAGCTAATATCATTTTTCTTCCTTTCCGAAGCCTTCTTTATCGAAGCGCTCCCTTTGAAAACCAATCCGTCGGGTTATCTGTTCGAACAACTCAAGGATAAGATTTTTGCCGGTAGCAGGCTATAAACCCGCCTTTTCAATTTGTCAACCGGCGGTTGCGAATTCAGTATTTATCGCATCTGCGGGGTGCTTTACCGATATTTTACCACTTTTTGCTGCCGCATGCGAACATCGCGAAAATGACCCCCGGGGACGGGGTTAGTGGGCCATTTTAATGCCCCCCCCGGGGACGGGGTAAATGCCCCCCAGGGACGGGGTTATGGGGTCATTTTAATGACCCCCAGGGACGGGGTTATGGGGTCTTTTTTGTATTTCGGGGAAGTCTTGGTCCGAGATATGCAAGAGAATGTGTTGTGAAAGGCGTTTTTCCCGATCCGCAACACACCGGAGGGGAGCAGGGGAGGAGAATGTGTTGCGAAAGGCGATTCTCCCGATCCGCGACACACTTTCGTGCCGCCACAAGAATTCAAATGTGCTCAGATGTGTTGCGAAAGCAGGTTTTCCCGATCCGCAACACACAGGAGGGGCGCAGGGGGCAGGAAAATGTGTTGCGAAAGGCGTTTTTCCCGATTCGCGACACACTTTCGTGCCGTCACAAGAAAAATGACCCCCGGGGACGGGGTTAGTGGCTCATTTTTCCTCTGACATACGGATGGCTCCTTGCCGCGGACGATATATTCCCGGCACATGCTTACCGGCGACGAAAGCCACAGCGACGGAAAAAGCCCATATGCGGAAGCCTTTTTCCGTGTGTCTTTCTGCCTCACGCAAATCGTGCCGGGGAACATATCGGATCCGCGGCGGGTGCCTCAATATGGACGCCGCAACACATTTGAGAAAAGTAGTCGCTTTCGGATGAATATGCTATAATCCATTTCATGAGTCTCATTTGTGTCCGCGCTGTCTGCTGCAGGCTGACGCAGATTGGGAATTATGAGGAGAACGAGTTGAAATACAGACAGACGATCATACTTAAAAACGGGAAGGAAGCCCTGATCCGAAACGGCGATGAATCGGATGGAAATGCCGTTTTTGAGGTTTTCAACCGGACACATGCCGAGACGGATTATCTGCTGTCCTATCCGGACGAAAACAGTTTTACCCCGGAAAAGGAGGCCGGGTTCCTGAAAGAAAAAGCGATGAGTTCCAATGAAGCAGAGCTTGTCGCAATTGTTGACGGAAAAATCGCAGGCCTTGCCGGCATCGAGTCTGTCGGAGAAAAATATAAGGTAAAGCACAGGGCGGAATTCGGCATCAGTGTGTTAAAGGAGTACTGGGAACTCGGATTGGGCAAAGCGCTGACAGAAGCCTGCATCCAATGCGCAAAAGATGCGGGATATACTCAGCTGGAACTGGATGTCGTGGCCGATAATGACAGAGCTCTGTCTTTATACCGGAGTCTTGGTTTCGTTGAATTCGGCCGAAATCCAAGAGGATTCAATTCGAAAACAACCGGATATCAGGAACTGATGTATATGCGGCTGGAGTTGTAGACAACTTCAGATCCGCTGATCAAAACATTTTCGCAAGAAGGTATTTATGGAAAAAGAGATCCGGCGCAGGCAGAGTATCCTGTCGATCACGGGGATCGGCGTCATCTTCTTCGGCCTGTGGAATTTCATAAAGATCAATCTCTACTTTTTTCTGGCACCCGACAAAGTGTTGGCCGGTTATGATCCGGACTCCGGCGTCAGCGAGAAGCTGGTGTTCGTCCTGTCCTATGTTTTCTGTATCTTTGTCGCCCTGATCGGACTTTTCATCCGCCTGTGGATCGGAAGAGCCGCGATCCGTGAAGCGAGAGATCTTCCGTTCCGGTCCGGATACCCGAAGCTCGGTATCTTTCTCCTGATATTGCAATTCGCCTTCCTTGTGATAGATTTCGTCGGACTGAACCTGAAAACCGAGACAGTTTTTGACTTTATCGCGTCGCTCATTGTCGACCTCACATCATTTTTCATGCTGTGGGAACTTGTCTCTTCCGCGATAAAATTGCGGAAACTGAAGAGGGCATTGCAGGCCGGCGCCTGAACCCCCCGGCCCGGACAGCATGAGTTTTTCATCGCAGTAAGAAACACGCCCCCGGCCCGGACAGCATGAGATTATTTTCGTAAAAAGCGTAAAATATAAAGACCATGCAGAAAGATTTCCACTACTACGCAACCTACTGTGCCGCATATCTTGCCGGCTTCTCCCATGAAGAGTGCATGGAGCTCTGTTACAGCGCCCAGTTTGTCGACCTTTGTTCCGCATCGCTCCTCACGAAGCTGAACGGACCGAAGGCTGCCGCCACTACGCAGCTGCAGCTGGAGCTCATGGATTCTCCTGCCGATATCCTGAGCCTTCAGAACATCACAAGGATCTGGGCCTCTTTTCATTTTCTTCCGGGAGATCTCTACGCGGCCAAACCGAAGTGTTCCAAATCGTATCTCCAGAAGTATCGCCTGATCTGCCGTCCGAACGGCGAACTTCTCGTCCGCACCGTGGAACGCGCGAAGGGCTCGTCCCTCCAGGCCGCCGGCATCGCAATGCATGTCCTTGCGGATACATGGGCGCACCAGAATTTTGCGGGAACTCCTTCACTTGTCATCAACAATACGGACAGCTGGTTCTTTGAACTGCTGCCGGATGATGCGTCCGGTGAGGGCGGCTATAAAAGGCGCCGCATCACTTTCCGGCCGAATCCTTCCATGAAGGATGATCTTGAAAATTCCGTCTATCAGAACAGTCTTTTTCAGAATAACGAAAACTCCATCATGAATCTCGGACACGGCAGGGCCGGACATCTTCCGGATTACAGTTTTATCCGGTATCAGTATCTGCCCGCCTGGGGAGAATATGAGGCGATCACAAAGGATAATCCTTCCGATTATCTTCATGCCTTTACGCAGATGATCGAAGCGATGAAATTTCTGAGGGGAGAACGGGAAGCTTTCCTCCCGGAGACCTATGATCTTGCCGCGATCGAGCCTTACCGGGAGAGGATCGACCGGATCATAAAGACCCGCAGGGCAGACGCCTGTGAAGACTGGAAGG
This sequence comes from Lachnospiraceae bacterium, assembly GCA_024692955.1. Lineage (GTDB taxonomy): Bacteria > Bacillota > Clostridia > Lachnospirales > Lachnospiraceae > JAILLW01. The sequence continues at coordinate 42,684 of JAILLW010000093.1, forward strand.
CTTTCGGCGAGGAGCTCTCCGGGCAGGTGATCGAAGATTTTGATCTGGAAAAATATCAGGAAGAATATATGAGCGCCCGGGGCGATGCAAAAGACGGAACTTTTCTCGGGCGGTTCTTTCTGGCCGCAATGGCACAGAAGAGCCTTGTCACGAACGCGATCTACAGATCCGGGAACAAACTTGCGGGCTATTCCGTGGATTATTCGGTGAAAGGCTTCCGGGGAATACGGGATTACAGAAGCCTTCTTGATGCCGTTATCAAAAAGGAGGGGCACCGGTGACGATCTTTCAGCGTATAAGAAGTGTCATAATCGCACTCGTCATGATCCTTTCCGGCGTGCTCATGCTCTGCCTTCCGGACATCGGTTACGCTGTGGCTGCTCTGATCCTCAGTATCTCTCTGCTCCTTTACGGGATCAGGACACTGATCTACTACTTTACCCTTGCCCGGCATATGGTCGGAGGCAGAGGCATTCTCTACATCGGGATCGTGGTCCTCGACCTCGGGATCTTCACGCTCACCGTCGCGGATAATATGGAAATATACATCCTTCTCTATCTTCTTGCTTTCCGCCTGTTTTCCGGACTCGTCGATATCCTGCGGGCCCTCGAGGCTCGAAGATACGAATCTCCCGGATGGAAAAGCAAGCTTGCCGTCGGGATCGTAAATATCCTTATGGCGCTTCTGGCGTTGGCCGCCGGAATAGTGTTCAGGTCCGAGGAACTGCTCGTTGTTCTCTACTGCGCGGGGCTTTTCGGCTCAGCCCTCGCAAGGATCGCCACGGCTTTCCGGAAGAGCGCCATCGTATACATTCAATAAAAAGGCCGCCTGACCGGCGGCCCTTCCCGTTATTTTTTTATCCCCTTCATGATCTCTTCGGGAGTCCCGACGCTCCCCTGATTTCCGTTAAAGCTCCCAAACGTAGAGAATCTTGAGGGAGCGATCTTCATCCCGATCACCACCCCCAGAAGGAACAGGCAAATCCCCGTCAGTATGATCTCCGCAGTGGTGCAGTTGCCGTCTTTTAACTTCTGAAAACCCTCTTTCATGCTCATTACCTTTCTCCTTCCCATATTCCGGCCCGTCCGGCCGGCAGTTTATTTCCGCCCGATCCCTCAGGGCATTGCCTCTTTCTTTTTCCCGAAAAGATTCATCACCGGGTCCCTGACCTTATCGTTCATCACCTGCTTCATAAGGCTCTTCATCATATCCAGTGCCTCTTTATAGGATTCCTTCCGGATTTCCTTTCTTGTCTTCGAAACATCCGCGTTCAGCAGATAATTCTTGGTTACGGAAGCTATCCGCAGGGTTGTCAGTGCATTCACGGCCCCCTGGGTCACGGAAGCGGCCACCACGCCGATCATTTTCCCGAGGGCGCCCTCCGCAAAGGAGGGGAGCAGTTCTTCGATATTGATATCCTCGAGATTTCCCGCAAGAAGCGTCATGGAGAGCACCCGGATATAGAGCCTGAAGACCTGCGCGTTGCTCGGCCGGAAGCCGCAGATCTCCGTGATCCGCTTTATCAGCGAGAAATTCGCGGAAGCCATGCCGAGCATGTCATATACGGAATTCTGGGAAACGGCCGTGATGATAAAGACTCTTTTTGCGGCATCATAGATCTCGCTGTCAAGCTCGGGCCGGATCTTCCGGTCGAAGAACTCGATCAGCGCGTCATCCGTCTCATTTTCAAGCCTCAGATATCCCCGGACCTGTTCTTCCTCCTCTTCCGTCAGTTCACAGTTTTCCGTAAGATTCCTGACCAGCCGCCTGCACCATTTCTGCCGGGCGGAGCCGTCCGCCCTGTGTAGCTTTTCGAGAGAAAAGATCGGCGCGAAAAAAATCCCGACGATCGGATAGACAATGCCGCCCGCGACCACGATCGCGATCAGGACATAAAACGCGATCTCGAGCGAAATATGCACCTTCCCGAGCCTTTCTCCCATCTCCAGAGCGCTGTTAAGGAGTGCCATGAAAAGAAGAATGGCAAGAGAGACACAGAGTATGACCGTCCAGGGACCTGTTTTTTTCTTCTCCGAACCTTTCATATCCGCCGTTTCAGGAGCAGTTCAGCTTGATCCCGCTTCCCGGATCGTCAAAATGCTCCGCTTCGTTTTTTATCTCTTCAAAAATGCGCACGATCTCTTCTTTCGGAAAAGACGGGAAAGCCGAGAGCAGGGCCTCCTGTCCCAGCCCGCATCTTGCCATATTCTCCACCGCGCGCCGGTCCTGATCGTTCATTGCTTTGCTCTCTTTCTCTGAAGCGCCGCCGGGCAGATATGATTCGTGAAAGGACCGTACTGGCAGGCCTTGCACTCGAAACATTTCACATAGGGTTTTCCCTCAAGCACCGCCTTCGCGAATCCCGGATCCGCCAGAGCCGCCCTTGCAAGGTCCACGGTGTCGATCAGATCGTTTTCGATCACATACCGCACGGTCTCGGGCGTCAGCAGACCGCCGACCGCGGAAACCGGTACCTTCCAGTCATACGCCTTGCGGAAATTAATGCCAAGAGAGCAAAGATCGCTGAAAGGCTCATCCTGCGGCACCACTTTGACGCCTTCGATCCCGTGTGATACCTGAAGATAATCGCAGCCCGCCTCCACATACTTTTTCGCAACGGCAACGGCATTTTCGATATCCGGCTCAATGCCGGGGGTTCTTATCGAGATCAGAAAATCCTTCCCGCAGGCCTGCCTTATCCCGCGGATGATCCCGGACGCGAAAAGCGACCGGTCTTTCCCGTATTCATCCGTCCGGAGATTGGTCTTCGGGGATACGAACTGGTTGATGAGGTATCCGTGGCAGCCGTGAAGCTGTATTCCGTCATACCCGGCGTCCCCGGCCCTTTTCGCGGCATCGATATAAGCCTGCTGCATATTCCGGATCTCGTCCGGGCTCATCTCAACGGACATTCCGCCGTCTCTTGTGGGTACCGCGGAAGGCCCCTTCGCCGGTCCGAATTCCGGATTCCCGGTGATCCCCGTATGATTGATCTGCAAAATCACTGCCGTTCCGGCTTCATGGCAGACTTTGGCGATCTTCCGGTGGCCTTCGATCTGTGCATCTTCCCAGAGACCCAGATGGTTCTTTCCGAATCTTCCTTCCGGTGTCACTGCAGTGGCCTCCACGCAGATGAGGCCGTAACCCCCGTTCGCGCGTTCGGCATAATGCGCGATGTGCTTTTCCGTGACCTTCCCGTCTTCGCCGGCATAATCGAACTTCACGGTAGGTGCCACCGTCAGGCGGTTTTTCAGTGTAATTCCGTTGATCGTAACAGGATCGTTTACTTTTGCCATGCTGTCTCCTTTTTCCTTCAATTGCCCGCTTTTTCCGCATTCCTTATCTCAGTGATCACGCGGATCGCGGTCGCCCATGCGTCTTCCTTCGGATTTTCGGAAAGCCCCTTTACAAGCATGCTCATTTCATAATCGCCGACAAAATATCTCGGTCTGGGCGTCCCTTCATCAGGCTCATCCCACGCGATCACAATCACGGGATATTCCGACTCCTCGATCTTTTCGAGAAGATAAGGCGCTTCGTTCTCCGCATTCTTCACCCGTGCTCCCTTTTCACTCATGGCTTTCAGCATTACGTGATTGAGCTCGGGGGCATTCATGATCTCAAAGCCCCTTTTTCTGATCGGGTCCTGCAAAAGATCGATCAGTTCCTTATCCAGATATGTGCCATCCTCCGACAAAACAAATACCGTTACTTTCTCGTTCATTTTCGTTCCTCCTGTTACCGTATTTTATCATCTTACGCAGCCCTGCCTGAAACCGGGCCGTTCCTGTTCAGATTCCTTTCCCATATGGCAGTGACTTTCTTTTCTTCCGGCCGGAGGCAATCCTTCGTGAATAATATTATAATCCTCCGGCCGCGCTGCCACAAGCGTTACCGTTACCGGCGCGAGTACGGACCAAACAGGATATTGATCAGGCCTTCGTAGAATACGCATTTTTCCTGCAGGTCGAAGTCATCCATCATATGTTCATAGTCGCTCTTTTGGTTGTATTCTCTCAGGATTTCACATTTATGCCTTTCGGACCTTTTCTTCATGTGCCTGAACACGCAAAGCGCAAGGATAAGAAGAACGGCCCCGACGGGCACCGACTCGGAAAGCCCGAACACGCCGGCAAGTCCCAGAACAACACCGAATACGAACCATAAGAGAGAACCGATAAAATACATCATACTGTACTCCTTTCCCGAAGCGTTTCCTGACGCCTCTTCCTGCCTTGTTTATCAGGGAGCGATAAACCGTTGCCTTACAGGTAATACTATACGGTATGTGTTCGCAGCGTCTCGTAAATATTACGAGAGTGTTTCTTCGCTTAGGAAGTCCGGTTCGTTTCGGTGACCGGATTGTTCTTTTGTCAAAAAAGCAACCGCCGTTCCCGTTCGGGTCCGGCGGTTTTCCGCTTTGATCATTCTGTTTTTATTCTTCTTTATTCCATGTAGGTCTGCGGGGTTATATGATCTCCACGACTTCCCCGATGTACATATCGTGCGGTTCCTGACCGGTGTAAAAGGTCTTTATGATATCGTCCGGGATGTTTTCCACCTCCAGTTGCTGCATGAAAAGCTTCCTGCAGACCAGGGTAACTTCCGCCTCCTCAAAGGTCATGGTTTCTCCGACCTTTTTCGCGGTGAGTCCGGACTCCTTCATCTTGTCCATCTCGCGGCCGGATTTTGCGCCGAGCACGTTGAGGATCTGCCGGCACTCCTCCGGATAGAAGCTGATCGTGAAGTACTCATTCGCATCCATAAAGTCATGGGTGTAACGCGAAGTCCGGACATAGGCCGTGGCGACAGGCCTGCTCCAGAGCGTCCCGAGCCCGCCCCAGCTGATGGTCATGGTGTTGAAGCTCTTCTCGTCCCCCGCGGTCAGAAGCGCCCACTTTTTGTCGAACTGGTTAAAAATGTCTGTGGTGAAGTTCATGGTGTCCTCCTTGATGCTTTGCATTGACAAATATACACATTTATAATACCACATCTGCAGAGGCACTGCCGCAACAGACGGTTCGGCCTTGGTTTTCAGTCGCAAAAAGCAGCCGTCAACCTTGGCCGGATTGGGCGGTTGCTTTATGTTGTCTCATTCTTTCATCTGAATGTATGCGCCTGGTTCAGGTACACTTCGATCCGGTCATAATCCTTTCCATATACATAATCATCAAAGGTCTCCATATTGAATGTACTTTCCTTCTCCGTTTTTGAGGAACCGGGCGCAAGATCATAGATATCATTCGGAAAAGTGATGGTCACGGGATCATCCCCCTTAAACAAAACCACATCATATTCGATCTCATCGATCGTAACATCCCCGTTATTGGTGATCTTCACGATCACGCAGTCATTTCCCGGATTGGCCTCCACTGTCACATCTTCCGCATGATTCTTATAACCCGGATGATCTCCGATGCTGAATCTGTACTCGATCTCGGAATCATCGAACCCCGATGAAGGCACGTCCATCTGAGATACGACCGTCGACCCCGGCAGGATCATATCGTGGCCGTCGGAATCCATATCGATCGTATTCCCGGAGGCGTCCAGATAATTGATCTGCACCTCAAGTTCATCGATGATCGTCTGACTGTTATTGGTAATAAACACAACTGCCTGATGATCCTTTGTCATTTTTGCGCGTATATCAAGCTGTTTATCGATTTCCTCCGTTGTCTGAGAACTCTCATCTTCCTTGCGCTCTTCGATTTCCTCATTGTTACCTGAAGACAGATGGATTCCTTCTTCTTCGTTATCTTCATCCTCCTCTTCGTCTTCGGTTATTCCCTGTTCATCATCCGTCTCCTCTTCTTTTTCCGAAGCACGGGAAGTCTTTTTATCCTTCTTTGTGATGGTATTTTTATCGGCCTCTGCATTATTGACGATTTCGTACTTAATGATCCAGGACCCCAGAATGTTCTCGATCCTGGTCGCTCTTACAACGACCGTATCTCCCTCCTTGACCTTGGGATTTCTGCTCGAGATGAAATTCAGATGCTCTCCGGCCCATATATCATAGCCCATCGCGGAATCCGGATGCAGTTCGAGCGCTTCAAAGCGGACAACCGCTCCTTCCAGATCTTCCCCGTCATTCAATGCCTCCTCAAAAGATTCCGCATCTCCATAATCGATCGGGGTCTTTCCGCAACCGGTTATTCCGAGAGCGAGTACCAGCGCCAGCATTGTTCCGACCATTCTCATAATCTTCCTTCTCATATGAATCCTCCTTTCGAAAACCACGGGACGATTCTATGATATCCGTTTTTACGCGCAAAAACTCCCACCTCGACGGTGGGAGTTTCGTAAATGCATCATCAAACCGGTTTCGAAGGGAACGTTTCGAAGGGAATCCTTCTTCCCCAACGTCGTTATTCCCCCTGGCAGTACTTCATCATATCTCCGTTACGCCCGTACAGATAGCGCGTCCCCTCGGTATCTTCCGCAAGAACGGCATCATTCTCGCATCTTATGAGCTTCAGTTCCAACGGTCTTCCGCAGAACGGAACGATGATCCTGTCCGGATTTCCCGCTTTCCGGACCTCATCAAGCCATACGAGGCGGCGCGTGGCAAGAAGGTCCTTCCATTCATCCCCGTCATAATACTCATCCGAAAGATCAACGATCAGCCGGTTCGAAAGAAGATCTCCGTTTTCCACGATCTTAGATACGATCCCGCCGGCCATTTCCTCATACGGGATATCCTCAATCCCGGTCCTGTCCTCATCGACTTTAAGAGCCCCGTCCTCCTCATCGGATATGCCGGTCAGGCGAAAGAAAAGCCCCTCATACGGCTTCATGTAGCAGTAGTAAAGATCATTTCTTTCTTCGGATCCATGGGAATCCGCGGAATGCAGGACCAGAAATTCCTGATCGATGTCGCGGAAAGACAGGTTCTTAAGCGCGACCTTTCGGAATGATTCTTCAAAGATCAGTTCGTTTAAATGAATGTTCATGGTTCTTCCTCTTTCTTCAAAGCCCCCGGTACAACAGCTCGTTATACTTCGCGTTTGCCTCCTCGGCCGCCTTCTTTTCCCGCCACTGCTCGATCTCGCTCCGGATCGCGAGCATCTCATCCACGATGATCTCGGCGCTCTTCGGCTTCTCGTAGGAAAGGTAAGCTCTCATCCGCCGCATGGCCTTCGGGCTTCCGAGCTGCTTTGCGATCTCATAGCCGAGTTCCTCCGGAAAGCCGAGTTCCATCACTTCCCGGACGAGTTCATCCTTTGCGCTGACCCACTCTTTCCGACTGTCCGTCATACCGCTTCGCATCCTCCGTCAGTCTTCCACCACGAACCAGTCGTCCTCGTCTTCGTCATAATAGTAGATCTCATCATCATATTCATCATAATAGAACATGGTATCCGTATCTTCGTCATACAGATAAAGGATGTCATCATCATAGAGATACCAGATATCCTCCTCATAGTCGTAGATCCAGTCGTCCGCGTAGCCATCCTCGTCTTCCCAGTAGTCATCGCCGTAATCATATCCGTATTCGCAGGAGGAGCCGTCACTGTAGTTGCAGCCGTACTCGTCCTCATATGCGCCCCAGCCGCCCCAGCTGTCCTCGAAGCCGCCGAAATCATAATAATCATCATAACCGTCAACGGATACGAACTCTCCGAGCCAGTCGATATACTCATCATCAAGGCCGATCCTCCTGTAGACATCCGAAAGCTGCCGGTAAAAGTCTGCGTCCCCGTAAGGAAGCGAAACAGCAAGTCCCGTAAGCTCGTTCTTATCCTCGGTATGCCCGTAATAGGCCACCGCAGCCTTCAGTGCAGACATCAGACTCTTTGCCTCTGCGCTGCTGTCATCGATACTCTCCACCAAAGCAAGGACATCACTGATATAATAATCCGAAAGCGTTACATCACTTTCGTCAAAGCCCCAAAGGTCCCAGAAGCCCCGTCCTTTCGCCTTGTGCTCCCGGCTGTAATTCTTTTTAAGAAGAGCCGCCTCGTTCCTATACGCATAAGCCTTCCATGCGGAAAACAGATTCTTCGCGGTGGATACGTTGAACAGCCCCATACAGGAGGAATCTCCCCCGGGACTTGACTCATTGTCGGCAATGATCGCATCCACGATGTATTTCCCGAGAAGCGGCGTGCTGATGCCCGGATTCTCTTCGAAGGTCCGCATCCAGGCCGTATAATCCCAGCCGAGTCCCGATTCAAAATCCTCGGACAAAAGCGCGTACTTGCAATAAGGCGCGAGCGCGTAGCAGGTTTCCAGACTCGCCATAATACAGCAGTCCATGCCGATGATGTCGAAGCGGATATCCTTATGTTCGGCAAAAGCCTCCGACATTTCGGCGATGGTAAGGCTTTCCCCTTCCTTCTGCCATTCATCATAACCGAAGCCGTAAACCGGGCCGCCGCCGTGGTCCCAGAAAAGGAAAAGATAACGTTCCGCCGGGTAATTATCCTTACAGAACCCGATGAACTCGGAAAGCGTCTTTTTCGAGGTGCAGTCGAGCTGGCCCAGATCATCCCGGATCAGTTTCAGATCTCTGTTCTCGATCTTATAGGTCTGTGCCGTTTTCGAAGAAATGCCGTAATCCTGCCACTCTTTCGTTCCCATGGTCTGGATGATGACATTGACATTATTTCCGATACCGGAAGCGATCATTTCGGAAAAGTCCGTGGTTGCTTCACCGGCCTCCGACTCCAGATCCGAGCCGTTCACATAGACCATGATCGTGGCGGATTTCGCGTCGGTGCCGACGGAAAGAGCCTTCGCCTCCACAGGAGTTTTTCCCGCGGAAGCACTTCCCTGTGAGTTGTTTTGGCCCGAACCGTTTCCACCGGTGCCGTTATTGTCCGGGCCTGAGCTTCCCGTGTTTTCCGCTGCTTCCGCTCTATCCCCCTCGCTGTCCTCCTCATCTCCGGGGATCAGCATGATAAGAAGGAAAATAACGCCGAGTGCAACCAGGATCCCGATCAGGATCTTGGGAAGCACGCTCTTTTTTTTCGGCGGTACCTGCTGATAGTACTGCGGCTGTCCGTTCGGCGGCACCTGCTGATAGTACTGCGGCTGTCCGTTCGGCGGCACCTGCCTTTGCGGGTTCTGCGGATTATTCTGTGGATTTACTGGCTGCATATCGTTTCTTCCCCTTTTTTTATTGTATCAGTATGGAAATATCCCGGATTTCTTACCCTTTTTCTATCCATCGGATCGGTCTCCGGCCGCCTTTACTCTATGCGAGCCCGATGTCCCAGGCAGGCCCCGGTACGCGATCGCCCCCTCGGGGCAGACACTCCTGCAGGCTCCGCAATGAATGCATTCGTGATCCCCGGCTTTCCCGGTATCCATCGGGCAGATCCGGATACAGGCGTTGCAGCCCGTACATTTTTCGCGGTCCACCCTGATCCCGAAGAACGCCACCGGATTAAATAACGAGTAGATTGCGCCCAGCGGACACAGGAATCTGCAAAAGCCGCGATAGAAAAGCAGGCAGAGCAGAATGCAGAGTGCGAGCACAAATACCTTCCAGGAAAAGAGCCATCCGATCCTCGACCGAAGCCCCCGGTCCAGCAGGATCAGCGGGATTCCGGCTTCAAGCGTCCCGGCGGGGCAGATGTACTTGCAAAAGCCCGGCACCAGCTTTATGACCGGGATAAGGATCACGAAGACCAGCAGAATCACATATTTCAGATAGGAAAATGCTCTCGTTGCCCTGCTTTTTCCGATCTTTGGAAAAGGGATCCTGTGAAGCAGTTCCTGAATGAGCCCGAACGGACAAAGGAATCCGCAGATCACCCGTCCGAAGAGAATCCCGAAAAGAAGCAGGGTCCCCAGCATATAGAGCGGAATCTTATATGCGGATTTCGAGAGAGCCCCCTGAAGACTTCCCAGCGGGCAGGCAGCCGCCGCTCCCGGGCAGGAATAACAGTTAAGCCCCGGAACACAGACGCCTTTCGTTTTTCCTTTCCAGATCTTTCCGTTGAAAAAACCTGCAAAATGGCAGTTATAAAGAACAGCCGTAATAAGCTGCGTAAATCTTCTTCCGCTCATCCGATCCCGATACACTCCATACATATCATGACCGCCTTGGAAAGGACCTCGCGGAAGTCGTTCCGATAAAGCCCCGCCGCGATCATCGCGACAGAAAGGATGAGAAGCGCCACCCGGAATACCCGGGTCAGGGGCCGGTCGCATCCGGTGCCGTTTCGTTTTTCAGTTTCGTGTTCGGTTAAGGGGTTCATTCCGTTCCTGATTGATAATCCTTCCCGGTCTCGGTTGATGGCTAAGTTCTGTACCCGGTTGATGCCCCGTTCTGTTTCTACGGGCCGGTTGATGCCCTGTTCTGTTTCTACGCGGTTGATGCCCTTCTGTCCTACTTCAGATATCCATTAAGTCGTTCTTTCGTCTCATCGAATCCCGCACCGTCCATCATTTCTCCGATCAGATGCCCATCCCGGTCCACGAAGAACGAAGACGGCACATACTGAAGATCCTCAACAATCTCATACAGATCATCGCTGATGCGGAGGTTCGTAAAGCCTGCTCCCGCGTCATCCAGGATATGATATGCTTCCGACACATTGTTGTCGATCCCGTCGTAAACATCACAGACGATCGCGATCAGGTTCACATTATCCGGAAGTTCTCTGTAGAGTTTCGCATATTCGTCCATTTCCCCGATGCAGGGCTGACAATAGGTTCCCCACATATGAACCACCGTAAGATCATAATCCGAAAATACCTTTTCGGTTACCTTCTTATTATCGAGGGATGCGGTCTTAAAGGTCAGGGTCTGATCCGAGAGCTCTTTTTTCGGGATGCTGACGGTCACCGTATTCCCGGAAGCGGCCGCTTCATTCGGCCCGGCATCTTCCGCGTCATCCCGGTCTGAAGATCCTTCTTCATCATCCCCGGCCGAAGGCTCTTCCGCATCATCTCTGTCCGAAGCATCTTCAGCCTCGTCTTTTTCCGAAGCATCTTCAGCCTCGTCTTTATCCGAAGCAGTTTCTTCATCCTTTCCGGAAGCAGTTTCCTGCTCTTCTTTCTTTCCGGTATCCGGCTTGGTCACCCCCGGATTATCCGCTTCCTCCCTGTCATCCGACTGCGAAATCGTCGTCTCTTCCCGCTCCGTATCCTCTCCATCGTCCGGAATCAGCATCAGGATCAGGAAAAGCACGCCCAAAGTCGCAAACACGCCGATCAGTACATATCCTATCTTTTTTGCCATAATTTCTCCTCATACACAGTGCCATGTCCGAACAATCCCTTATATTTGCTTTTGCCACATGGCTTTCCTGTATCTGCAGTGCCTGCTTCCCGAAAACGCCGTCTGCTTTCTTTCACAGGGCATACCTGCAGGCTGCAGTCTTCTTTTACCTATCAGTATTCTATGTCCTTGCCCGATTCGCGTCAAGATAATGTCTGTTCGCGATTTTCCCGACTCCTGCTTCCCTCCTGTGTGTTGCGGATCGGAAAAACCGCCTTTCGCAACACATCTGAGCACATTTGAATTCTTGTGGCGGCACGAAAGTGTGTCGCGGATCAGGAAAAACACCTTTCGCAACACATCTGAGCACATTTGAATTCTTGTGGCGGCACGAAAGTGTGTCGCGGATCGGG
>JAILLW010000096.1 GCA_024692955.1 Lachnospiraceae bacterium
AGCAGCTTGTTTCCGTCCGCTTTTGCGACCACCGTTATGAACGCCCAGGAGCATCCTGTGAAGCTTCCGTTTTTCGGAGTCACCGTAACCTTATAGATCCCGGGGGTTTTGATGCCCGTAAGAGCCTTGCCCTGCTCGTCCTCATAGGTGAACCTGAAGTTCTTTTTGTCAATGCTCTTTCCGCTTTCCGTATAGGTAACGGCGCAGGCAGGCTTCATGGTTTTCCCCGAAGCCGCGATCAGAAGATCCGAGGCTTTTGCGTTCACGCCTTCTTCCCCGTTATTTCCGAGAACTGCGGGTACCACCCTGAACTTTATGGTCATTTTCGGCGTTGACTTATAATCCCCCCGGAATTTCAGCGTCATGGAGGCAAGTCCGTTCTTTTTCCTGTCATTGCTGATATTCTTATTGTTCTTATAGCTTACGGTATAATCTCTTCCGGCTCTTAAAAGCTTCATTCCGTCATAGATATGGGGCACGGGCCTTATTGCGGATCCGGTGAAGGAATAAGCATCCCTTATGCCTCCGATCCAAAGCTTTGTCTCAAGGGTCGTCTCTCCGTTTTCATGCGTCCTCAGCGTCTGAACAGTCTTATTGTTTACCAGAATTTCGGTTATTGTTACGGTCTTTCCTTCCTCATCCTGTTCCTCCGTCGACTTTACGGAGATACTGTCGGAATCGGATCCGGCATCCGAGGAAAGCTGCCTTATCGCATCGGGATCGGCTTTTCCCCCCTCCTCCGTGAAGGCCTCGTATCCGAAGGAATGCCCGCATATGCAGAAGGCTTTCCGGATCCCGATTCCCAAAGTGGCCGAAGACGGGGCATAGACGGTCTGATAGTCCCTGTCCGCCACGTGATTGGACGGATCCTTCGCGATCAGGCTTCCTTCTCTTATGACCTTATGACAGTCGGTGCAGTAGATGTCTCCCGTGTATCCCTTCGTGATGCAGTCGGGCACCTTCCTGTTTCTGATCTCCGTATGAAGATGCTCGCATTCAACCATCGTGACCTTTACGATGATCTGATAATCGTTATGGTTTCTGGCATCTGTGACCGGTATGGAAAGGAGCGCCGACTTTCGAAGCAGAGCCTCATCATCACTTACGGAAACACTCAGTCTGTTTCCTTCAAGAACCGCTTCTTTAAGCACACCGTCCGGATTGCCGGTAACGGTAAGTTCCCCTGCCTTGCCGCCTTCCATGATCTTCGAAGAAAGATCCGCTGCCTTGTTACCTCCGCACCCGATACTGAGTCTTATAACGGGATCATTCACATCAGCCTTCGCGATTGAGATGTTTCTTACAGTGGATCCCCTGCATTCTCCGATACCTTCAAAGCATACCGTATATTCGCCGGCATCCTTAAGGATGACGGCTCCCGCTTCATCCTTTTCGGAACCGGTCTCATTTCCTTCCTGATCGATGAGCTTCTCCCTGTAATCGGTCCCCAGGGAAAGCACCTTCCCGGACGCGGAAATAAGGGAAGGATTCACCTTCAGCGGTTCTTCGCGGTAGACATACGCGGACTCCGGTCCCGCAAGGGTCACTTCTTCATAACCCGGCTCATGATCCGCAGCGATGAAGCCGCGGAATATCTTCTCTCCCGAAAGATCGCCGATCTCATCTTCCCGGTAAGCATGCACCCCGCCCGGAATTATATAGGCTTTCTGACTGTATCCGTTGTCAAGCGTGTGGAAAACATCCGTCAGGGTGGCCGTTATGCGAGCATTATACTCCCTTATGCCTGTCGGATGGAGACGTTCCGCGCCTGCGGAAGCCCGCCCGTCAAAGAGGCAGTTCCGCATCCTTATGACCGCTCCTTCGGTACAGAACCCGATAAGGCCGCCCATCAGATTTCTTTCATTGCCGATCGTCCCGTTAAAGACAGTATCATTGATCGTAAGGCCGGAATTACCGACATTTCCGACGACGCCTCCGACTGTTCCTTCCCGATCTTTTCCGGGAACGAAAACCGACGTGCCTACGATGCAGGATTCGATGAGATTTCCGCTTCCGAGGACATATCCCGCAAGCCCTCCGGCACAGGTCCCTCCCGTCACGGATCCCTTAACGTTAAGCTCCCGCAGGGTGGCTCCCTCTATATACCTGAAAGGCGCGGTGCCGGGAGCTTCCGTATCGGAGATTTCCGTGTAAAGATCCTTTCCTTTTCCGTCGAAGACTCCGGTAAAGGGATGCTCCGCGGTTCCGTAAGAGGCAGTCACCGGCTCATTTTCGTTATCGAAATCATCGGAAAGCGCAAAGCACATATCGGACCAGCTTCCGTCATTTACAAAAGCGGAATAGATGTCCCAGTATGCGGCTTCCTTTATGATCACGGGATCGGAAGGAGTTCCTTCCGTCACATCTTCCACAATGATCTTTCCCGATAAAGAGCTTCCCCCGTAGAGGCCCTGCCCGGTCAGCGTAACCGTATAGACGCCTTTTTCCTTCACGGTTTCCGGCGAAAGCGAAAGTGTATAATCCACATCCTCCTTAAGCAGTCTCCCCTCGGGGGTCACCACCCGAAGTGACACCGCTGTCACATTTCCCGTATAAGGATAGAGCCGCGATCCGTTTTCAATTCGGCATGATGCAAGATCATGCATATCAACCGGCAATATGATCGTCCCGGCAGTCTTTCCGAAGATATTCTCCGGAGTGACCGGTCCCATATCTGCATTGTCTCTCATGTAGCGGAAGTCATTCTGTATGAAGCACTCTGCCGCTTTCACAGGCAGGATATCATAGCTGTCATTCCGGTCATTCGAGTTCAGTGTGATCGTTCCGGGATCCCCTGTATTATCCCGGTCGGCGATCTCGGTCCCGGGACCGATCCCGTACCCCTCCCTCGAATGGGCGGTGATCTTTCCGCCGCTTATGTTCACCGTTCCTCCATTCCCCGGTTGCCATGCGCTGCCGGATATCACTCCGCCGCCGCCAATTGCCGCACCCCAGAAGGATTCGGCAGATACGGTTCCGCCGTTTATGAATATGCTGCCGCCGGAGCCCGTTTCGCCTCCTCCGATGGCGGCCCCCGTATAGCCGGTGTAATTGTTCCGGGCGGTGACCTCTCCTCCGTTTATGATGACCGTTCCGCAGTCACTGAAATATCCGCCGCCGATAGCCGCGGAGCCCTGGTATCCC
>JAILLW010000002.1 GCA_024692955.1 Lachnospiraceae bacterium
TGGCATTCTATGCCAATTATCCGATTGCCCTTTCTGCCGGTTTGGGATTAAATGCATATTTCGTTATCGTCTGCCAGACAGAGCTTAAGGATGTTGCAAACCCATTCACCATTTGCCTTACCGCTGTATTCGTAGAAGGCCTGATTTTCATTCTGCTTTCTTTCTTTAAGGCACGTGAGCAGATCATCAATGTTATTCCAATGAATCTCAAGAAGAAAGAGTCGTGTCTGGTTATCTATACCCCAGCCATCCCTGCCGATCATCAGGAGCTCAAGTACTTCCGCGAGAACGGTTTCGAGATTCAGAAGCGTGCTCAGGTACTGGGCACCCTTACCAAGAGTCACAAAGAGCCGCTTCCTTTGAGTTTTGCGATGTTCCCGTCGAATACTTCGATGACGCCCTTTTCATCGGCGATTCGCGGACCGTCGGACTAGGAAAATATACGGATCTTTCCGATCACGCGGAGTTTTACAGCGAAACCTCCCTTACGGTGAAGAAAGTCTTTACGAGCAACTATAAGGGGAAGGGCAATCTGGAAAAGCGCCTTTCGGAGAGACAGTTCGGAAAGATCTATGTAATGGTCGGGATCAATGAACTGGGACTCGGGACGACGGAGTATTTTATGGAGGACTATACGGCCATGATCGATCATTTAAGGGAGCTTCAGCCCGAAGCCCTGATCTTCATAGAGGCGATCATGAATGTGGACAAGGAAAAGAACGATTCGGACAGGATCTTCAACAATACGAATATTCTCGGAAGAAATCACGCCATCGCGACTCTGGCGGACAATAAAACGATCTTCTACATCGATGTGAACGAAGCGGTCTGCGACGAGGACGGGAACCTTGATCCCGAACTTACCTTTGACCATCTGCATCTGAAAGGAAGCGCCGCGGAGGTCTGGAAGGAATTCCTGATGTGCCACGGAGTTGTGAAAGAGGAGGAGGAATGAAGAAAAAATTAATTCGGAATTTAATTATTATAATAATAGCGGTTGTTATTATTGCGGCCGGATATCTTGCTTTTATGTTCCTTCATTACAACCGGCTCCCGGACAGGCAGTATCTGGAAATTCAGACTGCCGGCGATTATTCAAAGATTGCGGATTCAAAGATACTCGACAGCTCCGAATACTATGAGATTATGACCTACAACATCGGCTTCGGCGCCTATACGGCGGACTATGATTTCTTCGCGGACGGAGGAAAGAGCTCCTGGGCAAAGGATCGGGAATCGCTGATGGCGAACATCTGCGAAATAGCAGATGTTATTAATTATACCGCGCCGGATTTCGTAATGCTCCAGGAGGTGGATACGGACGGCACAAGGACCTATCATGTGAACGAACTTGAACTCATCAACCGGCTGATCTCCGATTACTATTATGATTTTGCCGTGAATTACCATTCTGATTTCATCTTTTACCCCGTTTATCAGCCTCACGGGAAGAACAACGCCGGGATCGCCACCTATTCCTCCTTTGAGATCACGGAGGGGCAAAGGAGACAGCTCCCCTTAAGCGACTCGACCTTTGACAAGCTATGGGATCTTGACCGCTGCTACAGCGTGTCCAGGGTACGGGTCGACAACGGCAAGAGCCTCGTGCTTTACAATGTGCATCTTTCCTGCTACGGATCCGATGCCTCGGTAAGGCAGAAGCAGCTGGAAATGCTCTTTAAGGATATGTCCAATGAGTATAAAATGGGCAACTACGTGATCTGCGGCGGTGATTTCAACCACAATCTGAAACTTGACAACAACGGGGCTCCGGTACCGGACTGGGCGGCGGATTTTCCGGTGGATATGATTCCGTCCGGCTTTGTCCTTCCCATTGTGGATTATCTCGGACAGCCGAATACGGAGCACGATACCTGCAGGAACGCGGACAAGCCCTATGATCCGGATACATCCTTTACCGTGACCGCGGACGGATTCATCGTTTCGGACAACGTGACCGTGAATTATTACGCGAACGCGGACTGGCAGTATGCCTATTCCGACCACGATCCGGTTCTGATGCAGTTCATGCTGAAACCGCTTTTGCAGCAGTAGGGAGGTAGTTTTATGCGAAAAATGGAATTCAAGATGGAAAGGGAGGGGCTTCTTCACGAAGGGGACCGTGTGACCGTGAGCGAGGGCGTTCTTCCGAGCAACTATTATTACACGATCGATCCGTCCCTTGCGATGTCCGGGAACATTCCGTTCAATAAGCGGCTGGTCTCGACCGAAGGGGTGGTAAGCGCCGTGACGGAGAACCCCCGCGGCTTTTATGTAACGGTGGAATTTGAAGAGGAGGAAGTCTGAATGAAAACAGTAAGCACGACAAAAGCACCCGCGGCCATCGGGCCGTATTCTCAGGGGATCATCGCAAAAGGCATGCTCTATGCCTCGGGGCAGATCCCCATCATTCCGGAAACGGGATCCATCATCGAAGGCGGCATCAGTGAGCAGGCGCATCAGGCAATCAAAAACGCCGGAGCGGTCCTTGAGGCGGCGGGCGCCGGATACGGGGATGTGGTAAAGACCACCTGCTTCCTGGCCGATATGAACGATTTTTCGGCTTTCAACGCGGTCTATGAGCAGTATTTTACCGGAAAGCCGGCGAGAAGCTGCGTCGCGGTGAAGACACTTCCGAAGAACGTGCTCTGCGAAGTCGAGGTTGTGGCTGTATTGTCCGAAGACTGAATGGATAACGGGAGAAAAAAGATGAACATGATTCGAAAAAGGCTGGAAACACTTCGTTCGGACATGAAAGAGGCAGGGATCGGGATTTGCATGATCCCTGCCTCTGACTGTCATGACAGTGAATATGTGGGGGACCACTTCAGGAGCAGGGAATACTTTTCCGGTTTTACGGGTTCCGCGGGGACGCTGGTGGTTACCCTTAAGGAAGCGGCGCTCTTTACGGACGGCCGGTATTTCCTTCAGGCCGGAGAGGAACTTGAAGGAAGCGGGATCGGGCTTATGAAGATTGGAGAGCCCGGTGTGCCGAAGCTTGCGGATTATATTATCGAAAAGGCCGAAGCTCCCCTGACGGCCGGCTTTGACGGCCGCCTTGCCGGGGCGGAGTGGACGCTTCGGCTGAAGAAGGGGCTGGACCGGAAAGGGATCGGGATCGATCATGGCTATGATCCCGCAAAGAGACTCTGGGAGGGGCGCCCCGCCCTTACCTTCGGCCCGGTTTTTTCCCTTCCTTCCGAAGTTTCCGGAGAGGATACCGCAAAGAAACTTGAGAGGATCAGAAGGAAGATGGAAGAGGAGGAATGCGGGATCCACATCCTTTCGACCCTGGATGACATCGCCTGGATCCTGAACCTTCGGGGATGCGACATCGCCTACTGTCCCCTTTTCTACGCCTATATGATCATTACGGACAGGGAAGCCTTTGTCTATACGGACGCGGATCTGTCCCGCTTCTTCCGGGAGGATGACCCGGATTTCCGGCCGGATCTTTCCGGGATCGGGGTGCTCCCCTATGAAGATTTCTGGAAAGACGGGCTTCAAAGGGTAAATAATTGTACCGGAACCGGGATACTCTCCGATAAGAGAAGGATCAGTTACTCGGTCTATATGGGGATCCGGGATCAGGAGAGGATCCGGGACCGGAAAGCACCTTCGACCTTTATGAAGGCCGTAAAGAACGAAAGCGAGCTTAGCGCCCTTGAGGATGCCCATCGTAAGGACGGAGCGGCCATCCTAAGGTTTTCCAGATGGCTTTCCGAAAAGATCCGGACGGAGGAAGACCTCTCCGGCCTTACCGAGATCGCGCTTGCAAAGAAGCTTCTTTCCTTCCGGAAGGAGCAGGAAGGCTTCCTTGAAGAATCCTTTGAGACCATCAGCGCCTTCGGAGATCACGGCGCCATCGTACATTATTCGCCGGATGAAAAGAGCGACCGCCCCATCGGAAGAGGAAGCTTTCTTCTTATCGATTCCGGCGGACATTATCTTACCGGATCGACGGATGTAACGAGGACCTGGGCGATCGGCGATGTCTCCGGGAAGATGAAGGCGCATTTTACGCTGGTTCTGCGGGGAATGCTGAGGCTCCTCAACCTCACCTTCCTTAAGGGAGCAAGGGGCTCCAATCTGGATCTTGCCGCCCGGGAGCTTTTCTGGGAGCAGGGACTTGACTATAAACACGGGACCGGCCACGGAGTGGGATTCCTGCTCAGCGTACACGAAGGTCCCCAGAATATCCGCTGGCGGATCCCCGAGGGCGGGAAGCCGGACGCAATCTTTGAGGAGGGAATGGTGACCTCCGATGAGCCCGGACTGTATCTTGCCGGGAAATACGGGATCCGGATCGAAAACGAAATGGCCTGTGAGAAGCGTTATGAGAACGAATACGGGACATTCCTCGGATTCCGATGCCTTACCTATGTGCCGGTGGACCGGAATGCCATCGACCTTTCGCTTCTTGATGAGCGGGAGAAAAAATGGCTGAACGATTATCACCGTCTGGTTTACGAAAAACTCTCTCCGCTTCTTTCGGGAGAGGATCTTGCCTACCTTAAGGAGGTTTGTGAAGCCGTATGAGCCTGAGGTTCATCCTCGGCGCTTCGGGCGCCGGAAAGAGCACAGCTCTGCATAAGATGATCACGGAGCGCGCCGGAAAGGAAAGAGACCGGAATTTCCTTTTCATCGTGCCGGATCAGTTTACGATGCAGACACAGATCGATCTTGTGAAAGCCTCGCCGGACGGCGGGATCATGAACATCGATGTGCTTTCTTTCGGGCGGCTTGCCCACCGGATCTTTGAGGAGACCGGGGCGGACAGAAGGATGGTCCTTGACGATACCGGAAAGAACCTGATCCTCCGGTCCCTCGCCTCGGACCTTGCCTCCGGTCTTCCGGTTCTCGGCAGAAATCTGAACAGGCCCGGCTATATCCACGAGATCAAATCCGTGATCTCCGAGTTCAAGCAATACGATATTTCGTCAGAGAAACTGGAGGAGATGATCGGCTTTTGCGAGGGGAGGAGGATGCTTCAGGCGAAGCTCCGGGATCTCAGAATAATTAATGATGCATTTAACAAATACACAAAGGACCGATACATCACCACCGAGGAGACCATGACCCTTCTCACGGAGGTTCTGGACCGTTCGAAGATCATTCCCCATGCCGTGGTGGTCTTTGACGGGTTTACCGGCTTCACTCCGGTACAATACCGTCTGATCCGCCGCCTGCTTGAATTGACCGACGAGGTCAACGTTTCGGTAACGATCGATATCGATGCGGATCCCTATCAGATGAAGGGAGAACAGGAGCTTTTTTGTCTCTCCCGGAAGACCATCCGGAACCTGCAGCTTTGCGCCGCGGAAACAAACACACGTTTGGACGGGGATATCCTGCTTTCCGATAAGCCGCGGTTCGCCGGAAGCCCCGTGCTTGCTCATCTCGAGCGGTCCGCTTTCCGGTATCCGATCCGGCCTTTCGAAGGCGGGGCTGACGGAATTTCGATCACCGCATCGCCCGATATCGAGACGGAGGTGAGGGAGTGCCTTACCAGAATCAGGGATCTTGTCATGGACCGGGGCTATGCCTACCGGGACATCGCGGTGGTGTGCGGCGACCTCCCGGCATATACGGATACCTTCCGGCTCCTTTCGCCCGCGTACGGGATCCCGGTCTTTCCTGACGAGACCGCGGCACTGCGTCTCAACCCCTTTACGGAGTATTTAAGGAGCGCGCTTCTTGTGATCAGGGACAGATTTTCCTATGACAGCGTCTTCCATTTTCTGAGGAGCGGCTTTAGCGCCCTTTCCATGGAAAAGATCGACCGCCTGGAGAATTACGTGCTCGCCTGCGGGATTCGGGGAGAGAAGCGTTACCGGGAGGAATTTACGGGAACGGCAGGACTTCGCAAGGAGGGGGAACCGGCGGAGGAAGGATCGGCGGCGCTTGAAGAATTAAATAACAGCCGTGATGAATTATGGAGAAGCCTCCGGCCTCTTCTCGGAAAGAAAAAGACGGCGAAGGACTATGCGGAGGCATTGAAGGAGTTCATTGCGACCAACGGTCTTGAAGACCGGCTCTTTGAGTTTTCGGAGCGTTTCCGGGAGAGGGGAGAGAGGGAGCTTTTCCGTGAGTATTCCCAGATCTTTGCCCTTGTGGAAGATCTTCTCGACAAGATGTCCGCCCTCCTCGGAGACGAGGAGACGGATATCGACGAGTTTATCCGGCTTTTCGATTCGGGACTCGACGAGATCGACGTGGGGACGCTTCCCGGCGGGATCGACCGGGTGATCGTCGGGGATATGGAGCGGAGCCGGATCTCCGAGGTGAAGATCCTCTTTCTCCTTGGAGCCTCCGACGGAAACATTCCCCGGGCGGGGCGTGGCGGCGGCCTGATCTCCGATGCCGACCGCGAATTCCTTAAGGACAGGGTGGAACTGTCCCCCACTCCTCATGAACAGATCTATACGCAGCGCTTTTATCTTTATATGAACATGACGAAACCGTCGGAGGAGCTCCATATTTCCTTCAGCCGGACGGACAGCTCCGGAAAGGCCCTTAAGGAGTCCTATCTGATCCCGATGATGAAGAAGCTTTTTTTGTCCCTTTCCTGCAAGGAAGCATCCACGGTGGCTTCTCCCTTTGAAACGGTATCGGGTGTCCGGGACGGCGTAAAAGTGCTTTCGGATGCCCTGCGGACGGGGGCAGAGGATGCAAAGGGCATCCTGACCCGGCCGGAGATGAGGGCGCTCTTCCGTGTGCTCTCGGAGGATCCGGAGGGAAGGAGCGCGGCACTTTCCGTACTGGGAGCCGCGGCCTTCTTCTATAAACCGGACGCTCTTCCCGCGAAGATATCGGAGGATCTTTACGGAAAAGTCCTCCGGGGGAGCGTAAGCAGGATCGAGACCCTTTCCGCATGCGCCTACGCACACTTTCTCGCCTACGGGATCGGGCTTAAGGAGAGGGACGAATATGAATTCCGGCCGGTGGACTTCGGAAACATCTGTCACGAGGTGCTTCAAAGATACAATCTGCGGCTAAGGGAAAAGGGATATGACCTTTCAAACTGTCCGGAGGAGGAGGGGGACAGGATCCTCCGGGAAGAACTGGAAGAAATCTGCGCAGGCTACGGAGAGCATATTCTCCACAGCAGCAGCCGGAACGAATACATGATCGAGCGGATCCATACGATCCTGAAGCGGACCGTCGATGTATTCCGGCATCAGCTCCTTAAGGGGACATTTTCTCCCTGGGAGGCAGAATATCCTTTCTCGGAGGAAATGGATCTCGGAGACGGCGCGAAAATGCTGCTGCGCGGCAGGGTTGACCGGATCGATCTATGCGAAAATAACGACCGTTCTTTTATTAAGATTCTGGATTACAAGTCCGGAAACAAGACTCTCGAAGAGGATGCTCTGTATTACGGACTGCAGCTTCAGATGCCGCTCTATATGGCATATATCCTGAAACTGTTCCGGGAGCGTTATCCCGAAAAGCATGCGGATATGGGCGCCATGCTCTATTATCATCTGGAGGATCCGGTCATTTCGGATTCAAGCATGCCGGATCCGGAAAAAGCGGAAAAGATGACGGTCAGATCCCTTCGACCGAACGGGTTGGTGTCCGGGGAGGCGGATTGTGTTTTTTCCCTGGACAGGACCCTGAAGGAGCCTTCCGTCGATTCGGATGTGATCCCGGTGGGAACCAGGGCGGACGGTTCCTATAAGTCCCGTTCCGGTATCGTGATGCCCGAGGAATACCGGGCGATCGAAAACTATGTGACGGAATATGTGAAAAAGAGCGGGAAAAGGATCCTTAACGGCGATATTGCCGTTGACCCGAAGGATCATCGCGGTTCCGATTCCTGTAAGTGGTGTTCTTTCCGGGATATCTGCGGCTTTGATGAAAAGCTTTCCGGGTACCGGATGAACGAGCTTCCGGCCCTTGAACGGGAGGAAGCCATGAGACGGATCAGGGAGGGCCTATGAGCTTCACGGAAGAACAGTTAAGAGCCATAGAAGCAAAAGAGAGGAATATCCTTGTATCCGCCGCGGCCGGTTCGGGAAAGACCCGCGTGCTGGTGGAAAGGATCATCCGGCGCATCCTTGAGGGAGAAAACCCGCCCGACATTGACCGGCTTCTTGTCGTTACCTTTACCGAGGCCGCGGCAGCGCAGATGCGGGAGAGAATCGGGGACGCGATCGAAAAGAAGCTTTCGGAGGATCCGGAAAACGCTCATCTGCAGAAACAGGCGTCACTTCTCTACAGAGCCCAGATCTCCACGATCCACAGCTTCTGTCTGTCCGTGCTCCGGAATCATTTTCAGAGGATCGGGCTTGATCCGGCATTCCGTGTGGCGGACGAAACGGAACTGAAGCTGCTTTCTTCGGATGTGCTCGATGAGCTTTTTGAGGAGAAGTATGCGGCAAAGGATCCGGAATTCCTTTACTGCGTGGAATATTTTACGAAAGGGTTCAAAGACGGGGATCTCGGAGATTCGGTCCTGAAGCTTGCCGGGTTTTCGGAAGGCTACCCCTGGCCGGAGGAATGGCTTGCCGACTCGGCAGGTCAATACGAAATAACAGATGTTACCGAATTTGACGGATCCAGATCCGTGAAGTATCTGATGGCTTATGCGGCGGCCGGAGTAAAGGATGCGCTGAGAAGAAACGAAGAGGCGCAGGAACTTTCCCGGGAAGGGGCGGTTCCCGAGGGCTACCGGATGACCCTGCGCGAAGACAGGGCGCTTTTGGAGGAACTCGACCGGTCAACGGATTATCCGGCCTTTCGGGAGAAACTCTATACACTGAAGTTTCCGACCCTTTCAAGAAAGGGTGCCAAAGGTTCGGACGCGGAGCTTTGCGCGGAAGTGAAAAAGATCCGGGACGGATATAAGGAGATTATAAACGGAAAGGGGAAGGGAAGCCTTTCCGAACTTTTCCTTCTTTCACCGGAGGAGGAGCTTGATCTGAGAAAGGGCTGCGTCAGAGCGGTCCGTGCTCTTACGGCCCTTACTTCGGAATTCCGGAGAAGATTTCGGGAAAAGAAGCTTTCCAAAGGGCTTATCGGCTTTTCCGATATGGAGCATTACGCGCTGGAGATCCTCTATGACGATACTCCGGAGGGAAAGGTTCCCTCCGAAGCGGCCGATGAGATCCGGGAAGGCTTTGATGAGATCCTGATGGACGAGTACCAGGACTGCAACAGGGTGCAGGAAATGATCATCGAAAGCATATCCGGCGGTCCGGGAAAAGGCTACAACCGCTTTATGGTAGGAGATGTCAAGCAGTCGATCTACCGCTTCCGGCTGGCGTCTCCGGAACTCTTTATAGAAAAATACAGGTGTTATCAAACAATTGACCGTGCCGGAGAGGAGGATCTCAAAGAGGAACGGATCAATCTGCATAAAAACTTCCGGAGCCGGAAAAGCGTGATAAATACGGTAAATGACCTATTCGGTCAGATCATGCACGAAGGAGTGGGCGGCGTGGAATATGACGAAGATGCCCGTCTTACGGCCGGAAAGGAATTCCCGGAGCTTTCTTCGGAAAATGCCGATGCCGGGACAGGCGCGGATGACAGGACCGAGTTTCTGCTGGCTCTCAAAGAAGAAGGAAACACGGTGCCGAAGGGCGAGATCGAGGCTGCCATGATCGCGGAGAGGATCCGCACTCTGAAAAAGACCATGCTTGTAACGGATGAAGAAACCGGTGAGCTTCGGCCCGTTTGCTACCGTGACATGGTGATCCTTCTTAGGTCAATGACGGATGTGGCTTCCGGGATCAAGCGCGTCTTTTCCCGGGAGGGGATCCCTTTCTATATGACTCTGAACGCGGGATTCTATGATACGACGGAGATAAGGACGATCGTTCAGGTCTTAAAGACCATCGACAATCCCCTTCAGGAGATCCCGCTGTACGGGACGCTGCGCTCTTTCTTCGGCGGATTCACGGACGCGGAGCTGGCGGCGCTGAGGGCGGCCGATCCGGTCAAAAATCTCTATGAGAACCTGAAGGATTCCGCCGGATCGCATCCGAAAGCGGAGCGTTTTCTTTCGTTTCTTTCGAAATACCGCGAACTTTCGGCCTATACCCCGATCCATGAACTCATTATCCGTCTGGTCAACGAAACCGGATATCTGGATTACGCCGGGGCCATGAAGGGGGGCGCTCAGAGGAGAGCAAATATCCGCTATCTGATCGCAAAGGCATCCGCCTATGAGCAGACGAGCTACCGGGGGCTTTTCCATTTTCTGCGTTACCTGAAAGAACTGAAACGGATGAAGAGCGACGAAGGGGAAGCCAGCGCCCTCGACGAAAACGCGGATGTGGTCCGGATCATGACGATCCATAAGAGCAAGGGACTGGAATTTCCCGTCTGCTTCGTGGCCGGCATGCATAAAAAATTCAATCTCAGGGATGTTTCGGGCAATCTCATCATCGATATGGGATTCGGCCTCGGGGTTTCCTGTTTTGATCCGGCCCTCCGTGTCCGCGTCGATCCTCTCGAGCGCAGGATCACAGCGCTGAAGATGCGGACGGATATGGTCGGAGAGGAGCTGAGGGTCCTTTATGTTGCGATGACCCGCGCCAAGGAAAAGCTGATCATCACCGGAGTCGTGCCGGAAAAAGAAGGAGAAAAGATCGCGGAAAACTGCGATGAGGTTCTCTCCCTCCAGGATATCTCGAACGCGCCCGACTTCCTCACCCTTCTTACGCCTTTGCATAAAAAGATCCTGTTCGCCAAAGCGGTTTCTCCGGAAAAACGGGACCTTTTGGAGGCCTCGGAACACCTCGGGATCGCCGCGGAGCTCCTGAAAGCAGTGTCGAAAGCTCCGGAGGCGGATCGGGAAGCGGCGGGTGCAATGCCGGAGGATACCGGGGAGGAGGAAAAATACCGCTTCCTGAAAGAACGTTTCCAGAGAAAGTATCCCCATGAGGAACTCCGGGGGCTGATCCAGAAAACCAGTGTCTCGGAGCTGAAGAAGGCATACCTTGACCTTGATCAGACGGTGGAGATGTTCCCGGAAAAAGAATCCGGGGCAGATAAAATAGCGGGCGTTACTCAACTGCCGGGATCAATGTCCGCCACCGACCGCGGGAGCGCCTATCATAAGGTTATGGAGCTTCTGGATTTCAGCAACGGAGATATTAAAGCACAATTTAATAAATTCGTTTGGGAGGGACTGATCACGGAGGAATGGATCAGAGCGGTCTCCGAAGAAAAGATCCGCCGGTTTCTTGCCGCTCCCATTGCTTCAAGAATGGCGGCGGCGCAGCGAAGGGGCGATCTGAAGAAAGAACAGCCCTTCGTTCTGGGGATCAGTGCGGACCGCGTCAATCCCGCTTTCCCGAAGGAGGAAACGATCCTCCTTCAGGGGATCATCGATGCGTTTTTCATAGAGGACGGCAGGATCATTGTACTGGATTACAAAACGGATGTTATTAAAAACGGGGAAGAACTTCGAAAGCGCTATCATATACAGCTCGATTATTACGCGGAGGCTCTCGAAAGGATCCTTGGCCTGCCGGTCACTGAGAAACTGCTTTACTCCTTCCATCTGGGGGAAGTGTGCCCTTCCTGTTAAATCTTCGCTTGCCAAAAACTGCGGGATTGGTTATCATATCAAAGGTCGCGGACCTGACCCGGTCCGCTTCATAACCGGGGGAGCCCAATGACGCTTCGGGATACTCTGTTTCTTCATTAAAGGAGGAGACAGACGGCGCCAGGCTGAGAGTGCGGATGACCGCAGACCCTTATGTGCACGGGATCGTGCGTACCTGATCCGGATAATACCGGCGTAGGAAAGGAGAAGAATATGTCTGTTTTTTTGAATGCCGAAGATGGTGTTTATTCCCTGACGACAATAGGAACGGTCGCTGTGATCGCTCTTATCGTCGTTTTTTTGATGGTCATCGCGTTTTTGCGATATGACCGTGAAGGTGCGGGAGGCGAAGATGCGGGAAATGAAGGTGCAGGAAGGAGAGGTGCGGACGGTAAGACCGCAGATGGCACCCCCTCTGCGTTCACTCCCGGACAGCTGGTTTTTTCCGCGGTTTCCCTGGCACTTGCTTTCGCACTTTCCTTTGTGAAGATCTTCCATATGCCCTGGGGCGGTTCCGTGACGCTCTGCTCCATGTTCTTCGTGGTGATCATCGGTTACTGGTATGGCCCGAAGATCGGCCTTACCGCCGCATTCGCCTACGGACTTCTGCAGTTCGTACAGGGCGGAGGCGGATACATCCTGACGCTTATGCAGGTGGCGTTCGATTACGTTCTGGCCTTTGCCGCCCTCGGTGTATCCGGATTCTTTTACAAAAAGAAAAACGGGCTGCTGATCGGCTACATCGTGGCGATCCTGCTCCGCGGGGCTTTTCATGCGGCCGGAGGCTATCTCTACTGGATGGAGTATATGCCGGAGGAATTCCCGAAGCAGCTCAGTGCGATCTATCCCATTGTATACAACTATTCCTTCATCCTTCTCGAAGGAGTGCTCACTGTGATCATTCTTCTTCTTCCGCCCGTATCCAGAGCGATCGCATACGTGACGCGGATGGCCCGCGGAAAGAATTAACAGGGTTTTTCTTGACAAGAAAACGTTTTCCATATACACTCGAAATGATCACCCCGAAAACGGTCATTTCCGACGAAGTGTAAAAGGAGCAAACCATGGACAGAGCATGCGGTGTATTACTGCCGGTCTTCAGCCTTCCCTCGAAATACGGGATCGGCTGTTTTTCCAAAGAGGCATATGAATTTGTTGATTTCCTGAAGAAGGCGGGCCAGACCTACTGGCAGATCCTGCCTCTCGGGCCAACGAGCTACGGGGATTCGCCCTATCAGTCGTTTTCAACCTTTGCGGGCAATCCGTATTTTATCGATCTCGAGGAACTGATAAAGGCGGGCTGGATCACAAAGAAGGACTGCGAAAGCGCGGACTGGGGCGGCACCGACGGAATAAACGGCAGCGATTACGTGGACTATGCGAAGATCTACGGATCCCGCTTTAAGATCCTGCGGAAGGCCTATAAAAAGAGCGGAATCGAAAAGGATCCGGATTTCCTGAAGTTTGTGAAGCAAAACTCCTTCTGGCTGAAGGACTATGCCTCCTATATGGCGATCAAGGATGCCCACGGCTCGGTGAGCTATCTTGAGTGGGAGGAGGACCTAAGGCTCCGGAAGAAGGCGGTACTGAAGGCCTGGTGCGAAAAGCTCGCGGATGAGATCACTTTCTATGAGTTTCAGCAGTATCTTTTCCATAAACAATGGAAGGCCCTTAAGGACTACGCGAACAAAAACGACGTGAAGGTCATCGGCGACATCCCCATCTATGTATCGCTGGACAGCGCCGACACCTGGGCGAATCCGGAGCTTTTTCAGCTGGATGAAAAGGGATATCCCCTGCGGGTGGCAGGCTGCCCGCCGGACTATTTTTCCGAGGACGGACAGCTCTGGGGCAATCCGCTCTATGACTGGGCACGCCATAAGAAGACCGGCTATGCCTGGTGGATCCGGCGCTTCCGGGCCTGCTTCGATCTTTATGATGTGGTACGGATCGACCACTTCCGCGGATTTGACGCCTATTACAGTATTCCCTACGGGGACGTGAACGCGAAAAACGGCAAGTGGGTAAAGGGCCCCGGCTACGATCTTTTTAAGACCGTAAAGGAAAAGCTCGGCGACCGGCCCGTTATCGCGGAGGATCTGGGATTCATCACGCCCTCCGTTCATAAACTGATCGACCGCCTCGGCTATCCCGGGATGAAGATCATGATGTACGGCTTCGTGGATGATAAAATGGGCGAGCATGATCCCTGTGATTACCGGAAAAACTGCGTGGTCTATACGGGAACTCATGATAACGATTCCATTACCACCTGGTTTAAGGAATTCCTTACGAAGGAGCAGAAGGATCGTGTCCGCAGGTATATGAATTTCAAGGGGAATAAGGACATCGCCTGGAATTATATCCGGACGGGCATGGCTTCCGTTGCGGATACCGCGATCTTCCCGATCCAGGATTATCTGGGCCTCGGAAGAGAGGCGAAGATCAACTCCCCGGCCACCATCGGCGATAACTGGAAATGGCGGCTGATCCCCGGAAAACTGACGGAGGAGCTGGCAGGGCGGATGTATGAACTTGCCCGGACCTATTACCGTCTTCCGGCGTCTTATTACGAAAAGATCCATTCCGTGAATCCGTTCTGAGGAGGAACCCGTTTTGGAGATTGAACGTAAATTTCTGATAAAAGAAATGCCGGATCTTTCAAAATATCCCTGCAAACACTTTGTGCAGGGATATCTTTGCACTTCCCCCACCGTACGTGTGAGGAGAGAGGGGGAGGAATATTTCCTGACCTATAAGTCCCGGGCGGGAGAGGATGCCCTGTCCCGGGAGGAGTACAACCTTCCGCTTACGAAGGAAGCCTTTGAAAAGCTCCTTCCGAAATGCGACGGTACCGTGATCTCGAAGACCCGCTATTTTATCCCTCTCGGGAAAAACAGGGAAGGCTCCGGACTCACGGCCGAACTGGATGTCTTTGATGCCCCTTTCGAGGGTCTTGTCTTTACGGAAGTTGAATTTCCGACGGTGGAAGAAGCGCGCTCCTTTGAGGCACCGGACTGGTTCGGAGAGGATGTGACCGACGACCGGCGCTATTACAATTCTTATTTATCCGAAGCCGGAAGTCTCCGGGATTTTCAATAAGGCGAAAATATCGAAAATATGTCCTTTTGGCGGTAGCGGGATTGCCGGATTGCGTGTTATGATAGGATAGTGCGGCGGATGGCACAAATGGTTTACATAACACGGCAAAACGCAGATTCTGAATTCAGTATACCGGATATGGATCAGTATTTTCAGGAAAATCGGAAATTAAAGAGCGTTTCGTACAACGGCAGGGAGCGGAAGATCACAGACGCCGACATCGCCGGCACGGTGGTCGTGGAATACAAGCTCGGCGGAAAACATTATACGACCCTGACCGAAGGAAGGGACTATGAGCTCGTTTATCTGAATAACACGAACAAGGGCAGGGCGACGATCCTGCTGAAGGGGACGGGTTCCGCCTGGGAATATGAGGCAGGAAAAACAAGGTCCTTCGTCGGAAACAAAAAGACCGGCTTTACGATCGTGGTCGAAAGCGTCATGTCGCTGATCCTGAAAACCCTGGATTAACGCGGATTTCTGAGGGACGGAACTGTCGGATGATCGATACTTTGACAGTTCTGTTCTTTCTATGTATAATAGTACGCGGCATTTTGTATTATTGTATACAAAGATACAAGATCGGTAAAGGAGGAATTTTAAAATGGAAAACGGATTTATTGCGAATCTTACCGCGGTCAATGACGCGATCAACGGTTTCGTGTGGGTGAAGATCGGACTGGTGCTGCTTCTCGGTACCGGCGTGATCATGACGGTTCTCACGAAATGCTTCCAGATCACGCATCTCGGGCATTGGTGGAGAAAAACGATCGGGAGCGTTTTCAGCAAGGATACGCACAAAAAGCTGGGGAAGGCCTCCGGTTCCGTATCCCAGTTCCAGGCTCTGTGCACGGCGCTCGCCGCGACGATCGGTACCGGAAATATCGCGGGTGTATCGGCCGCGATCTGCATCGGCGGCCCCGGAGCGGTATTCTGGATGTGGATCGCCGCTTTCCTCGGTATGATGACGAATTATTCGGAAAACATCCTGGGGATCTATTACCGGAGAAAGAATGCCGAAGGTGAATGGTCGGGCGGTGCCATGTATTATCTGAAAGACGGACTCGGCTCTTATAAAGGCTGCAAAAAGATCGGCGCCTTCCTCGCGGGAATCTTTTCCGTATTCGCGATCCTTGCCTCCTTCGGGATCGGCAATATGGGCCAGATTAATAAAATAACACTTAATATTAAATCCGCATTCTTCAGCAATATCGCCGCCACCAATATCGCGGGCGTATCCTTCGTAAACTGGGCCATCGGCTTTGTTCTGATGGTGATCGGCGGCTTCGTGATCATCGGCGGACTCCAGAGGATCGCTTCCTTCGCGGAGAAGGTGGTGCCTTTTATGGCAGTCATTTACATCTTCGGTTCGCTGATCGTTTTCTGTGCTCATATCGGCACGGTAGGCGCCATGTTCGCGTCGATCTTCAAATTTGCCTTCGGAATCAGGGCAGTCGCGGGCGGAGCGGCAGGTGTTGCCATCTCCCAGGTGATCACCCAGGGCTGCAAGCGGGGCGTTTTCTCCAATGAGGCGGGACTCGGTTCCTCGGTTATGGTTCACTCGAATTCCAACGTCAAGGAGCCGGTGAAGCAGGGCCTCTGGGGTATCTTCGAAGTATTCGCGGATACCTGGGTAGTCTGCACGATGACGGCGATCGTAGTTCTTTCTTCGGGAGCGATCGATCTGAAAACGGGTATGGTAAAAGCCGGTACGGATGATGCGACCCTCGTGGCAAAGGCATTCGGAAATATCTTCGGAAAGCCCGGCGAATGGTTCGTGGCCATCGCGGTACTGCTCTTCGCGTTCACGACGGTGCTCGGCTGGTCCCATTACGGCTCCAAAGCGGTTGAATATCTCTTCGGGATAAAGGGAGCAAAGGTCTACCGCGTGATCTTCGTACTTATGATGATCTCCGGCGCGATCATGACCTCTTCCCTGGCATGGGACATCTCGGATACCTTCAACGGACTTATGATGATCCCGAACCTGATCGGCGTACTGGCACTTTCGCCGCTTGTGGTAAAGCTTACGAACAACTATGTGGAGAGGAAGATCCACGGAAAAGATATCGAACCGATCCTTTCCTATGATGAGAAGATCCAGAAGGAATACGCGCCTCTGGTCAAGCAGGGTGAGGAATAAGTCCGCAGCCCGGAAAGAAGGATATATGGCAAATATCATTTCAGACGAAACCATCGAATACGTGGGAATCCTTGCGAAACTGGAGCTCAGCGGCGAAGAAAAGGAAAAGGCCAAGGCGGATATGGGCAGCATGCTTGACTATATCGACAAGCTGAGTGAACTGGACACGGAGGGGATCGAACCCATGAGCCATGTCTTTCCCGTAAGAAACGTATGGCGGGAGGACGTGGTCACGAACGGCGATGACCGTGAGAACATCCTGAAGAATGCGCCGGAGGAGAAGAACGGCATGTTCGAGGTCCCGAAGACCTTTGACTGACCAACGGCGTTACGGAATGGCACCAGAGAGCAATAGTTATATCCGGATTTAATAATTATATTTCACAGGCAGGATAACGGAATGGAAAACATTTTGGATCTGACGGCTTCGGAGCTTGGTGAAGCGATCCGAAGGAAGGAAACGACGGCGGTGGAGGCCACGGAAGCCGCGCTTGAGAACATTCGAGAGAATGAGAAAAATTACAACTGTTATGTAACAGTGGATGAGGAAGGTGCGCTGGAAAGTGCCCGGAGAGTACAGAAGGAGATCGAAAGCGGGAAGCTTACTTCCCCCCTTGCCGGTGTCCCGGTGGCGATCAAGGACAATATGTGCACGGAAGGACTTCTGACCACCTGCTCCTCAAAGATCCTTTCGAACTTTGTTCCTACCTATACTTCCGAAGCGGTGCTGAATCTTGAGAAGGCCGGTGCAGTGATCCTCGGCAAGACGAATATGGATGAGTTCGCGATGGGATCCACCACGGAGACTTCCTTCTACGGTCCGACGAAAAACCCGAGGAATCCGGAGCATGTGCCCGGAGGGTCTTCCGGCGGCTCCGCGGCGGCGGTGGCTGCTAAGGAATGTTTCTACGCGCTGGGCTCCGATACGGGCGGTTCGATCCGTCAGCCCGCGTCCTACTGCGGAGTGGTCGGAATGAAGCCGACCTACGGAAGAGTATCCAGGTACGGACTTATCGCCTACGGATCCTCCCTGGACCAGATCGGTCCTCTTTGCAGATCCGTAACGGATTGTGCGATGATCCTCGAAGCGATCTGCTCCCACGATCCGAAGGATTCGACTTCCGTGGAGAGAAAGGACAACCGGTTTACGGATGCCCTTGAGAAGGATCTTTCCGGCATGAAGATCGGGATCCCCCGGGACTATTTCGGAGAGGGATTAAGCGATGAGGTCGCTTCCCCCATCCGGGAAGCGCTGGAGGTCCTTAAGACCGCCGGAGCGAAAGTCGAGGAGTTCGATCTTTCCCTTGTGGAATACGCGATCCCTACCTATTATACGATCGCGGCCGCGGAAGCCTCCTCTAATCTTGAACGGTTTGACGGCATCAAATACGGCTACCGGACGGAATCCTATGATGGTTTACATAATATGTATAAGAAGTCCCGTTCCGAGGGCTTCGGACCGGAAGTGAAGCGAAGGATCATGCTGGGCTCCTTTGTTCTAAGCTCCGGTTATTATGATGCTTATTATCTGAAAGCACTCAGGGTAAAGGCTCTTATCAAAAAGGCCTTTGATGAGGCTTTCTCGAAATATGACCTGATCATCGGACCCGCGGCTCCCACCACGGCACCGAAGCTGGGAGAGAGCCTTTCCGATCCCATCGCGATGTATCTTTCCGATATCTATACGATCTCGGTGAATCTGGCGGGACTTCCGGGAATGACGGTTCCCTGCGGAAAGGACCGGAACGGTCTTCCCGTCGGAATGCAGCTGATCGGGGACTCCTTCCGGGAGAACAGCCTCCTGAAAGCGGCATATGCTTACGAAACCGCCCTCGGCGGCTCCTTCGAGAGAGCATTTTTCAAAAAGGAGGGCAGGTAAGATGGCGAAACAGTATGAAACCGTGATCGGACTTGAAGTTCATGTGGAGCTCGCGACAAAGACCAAGATCTTCTGCGGCTGTTCCACGGCCTTCGGCGGAGAGCCGAATACCCATACCTGTCCCGTCTGCACGGGGATGCCCGGCTCTTTGCCGGTATTGAACCGTCAGGTGCTCGAATACGCGGTGGCGGTGGGACTCGCGACGAACTGCGGCATCAACCGTTATTGCAAATTTGACCGTAAGAATTATTTCTATCCCGATAACCCGCAGAATTATCAGATCTCCCAGCTGTATCTCCCGATCTGCCACGACGGAAGCGTGGAGATTACGACGGAGGACGGGACGAAGAATGTCCGGATCCATGAGATCCATATGGAAGAAGACGCGGGAAAACTGATCCATGATGAGTGGGATGACTGCTCCTACGTAGATTTCAACCGTTCCGGCGTACCGCTTATCGAGATCGTTTCCGAGCCCGATATGCGCTCGGCGGACGAGGTGATCGCATATCTCGAAAAACTCAGGATGATCATCCAGTATCTCGGGGCCTCCGACTGCAAACTGCAGGAGGGGTCCATGCGGGCCGATGTGAACCTTTCCGTCCGGGAAGCGGGGGCGGAGAAATTCGGGACCCGTACCGAAATGAAGAATCTGAACTCCTTCAAGGCGATAAGGCATGCGATCGAAGCCGAGACCGAGCGGCAGATCGACATTCTCGAAGCGGGAGGCACTGTGGTGCAGGAAACCCGGCGCTTTGACGACAATACGGGGGAATCCTACGCGATGAGGTCCAAGGAGGATGCGCAGGATTACCGCTATTTCCCGGATCCGGACCTGGTTCCCATCGACCTTTCCGAAGAATTTCTCGATGAGATCCGCAATAAGCAGCCGGAATTCCGGAATGAGAAGATGGCCCGCTACCGCGAGGAATTCGGTCTTCCGGATTATGATATTGACATTATCACACAGTCCAAGAAGATGGCGGACGTCTTTGAGGAGACCGTTGCCCTGGGCGCGGATGCCAAGAAGGTTTCCAACTATCTGATGGGCGAGACCATGCGGATCCTGAAGGAGAAGGAACTGGATCCCCAGGATATCTCCTTTAAGCCGGAAGCCTTAAAAACGCTGATTTCCCTTCAGGAGGCCCGGAAGATCAACGGCTCCGTCGCCAAGGAGGTTTTTGAAGTCCTTTTCTTTGAGGATATCGACGTGGAATCCTATGTAAAGGAAAAGGGCCTGATGACGGTCAATGACGAGGGACTCCTTCGAAAGACCGTGGAGCAGGTGATCGCGGACAATCCGCAGTCGGTGGCGGATTATAAGGGAGGCAAGGAGAAGGCGCTGGGCTTCCTCGTCGGACAGACGATGAAGGCAATGCAGGGCAAAGCGGATCCCGGATCCGTCAATGCGATGTTAAAGGAGCTTCTGTAGGAATGGACGGAATACTGACAGGAAGCCGTTTCAGGTCGTTTTACGAAAAACTCACACGGGATGAGCCGGATATCCGGGGCTTTTTTGACGTGGCAAAGGATGCGGTAAGCGAGATCGCCGAAGAGGCACGCATCGGAAAATGCGTTCTCTACGTCAACTCACCGGCTTCGCCCCTGAAGCTTACGGGGACCGAAGAAAACTGCGTGATCTATGAGGATGAGGAACGGTATGATCCGGAAGCGGAAGTCCGGGAAACCTATATCACCAACGACTGGTGCGTGATCCAGGTGGAGGTGTACGGAATATGGGACAATGTCTGGACCGGGGAGGAGGAAGAGGAGATCCTGTTTCTTACCAGGGTCTTTTACGACAGCCTGGCCAGGATCCGGGCCGGGATCGTCGCGAAGCAGACCGTGATCTCGGACCAGCTGACCGGAGCCCTCAACTATACGGGCATTGTGACATTGCTGAACGAGCAGATCAGGACAAAAAGTCTTGAAGAATATACCGCACTATATTATAACTTAAGAAACTTTGACTATGTGAACCGGCAGGTGGGACAGCGCCAGGGGGACAAGGTTCTGAGGGACTATTCGCGGATGATAAGGGAGTTTCTCCTTGAAGACGAACTTTTCGGAAGGATGGGGGGCGACAGCTTTTTCATCCTCTGCCGGAGCGAACGTCTCCCGGAAGTGACGGAGCATCTGAAAAAACGGCGGATGGCGGTGGAGATCGACAAGGTCTCCAACGAATTCGATATGTCGGTGAGGATCGGGATCTACGCGGTCCGTCCTCAGGATACGGCGGAGCGGATCGTGGAGGCGGCGCGGGTTGCCTATATGGAGACGCGGCAGCCGGCGGGCGGAGAAATGGTCCGTTTCCATGATTCGATGCTGGAGCGTACCATGCACGACGAGGAGATCACGAGCAGGTTCCGGAAGGCCTTAAGGCGCCGGGAGTTCGTGGTTTATTTCCAACCGAAGGTGGGACTTTCCGACAACCGGCTGGAAAGCTGTGAAGCGCTTTGCCGCTGGATGAGGGGAGACGAGATCGTTCCTCCTCTCGATTTTATTCCGACACTGGAGCGGAGCGGAGCGATCTGTCAGCTTGATTTTTATGTACTCGAGCGGGTCTGCGAGAATCTAAAGGACTGGATGGATCGGGGGATCGAACCGGTGAAGACCTCTGTGAACTTCTCAAGGGCCCATATCCTGAACCGGCATCTCGCGGAAAGGATCCGGGACGTGCTTTCGGAACACGGGACCGATCCGGGGCTCATTGAGGTGGAGATCACCGAGATGTCCGGATATGAGGATTTCGAACAGCTTTCGGAGTTTGTGGACGCCATGAAGGAATTCGGGATCGAGACTTCACTGGACGATTTCGGAACCGGCTATTCTTCCTTAAGCCTGATCAAGGATCTCAATGTGGATACGATCAAGCTGGATAAGTCCTTCCTCGCTTCCATTGACGAGGCGGCGAACAATCAGGACCGTTCCGTGATCAAGAATGTGATCAGCATGGTAAATGAGCTGAATATGAAGGTCGTGGCCGAAGGCGTTGAGACGGACACGCAGAAGAACTTCCTGAAGGAGATCAACTGTCAGGTGGCCCAGGGCTTCCTGTTTGACAAACCGCTTCCGAAGGATGACTTCGAAAAGAGGCTTCAGGGAAAGAGGGTATACTGATATGCGGATCGGCATGGGGTATGATGTGCACAGACTGGTTCCGGACAGGGACCTTATTATCGGCGGCGTGAAGATCCCTTATGAAAAAGGACTTCTGGGGCATTCCGACGCGGATGTTCTGCTTCATGCGGTCATGGACGCCCTTCTCGGGGCAGCCGCTCTCGGAGATATCGGAAAGCACTTCCCGGACAGTGACCCTCAGTATAAAGGGATATCGTCCGTTATTTTATTAGGGAAAGTCGGAGAGTTATTAAATCAGAATTTATTTTTCATCGAGAACATCGACGCGACCATCATTGCGCAGGCGCCGAAGATGCGGCCTTATATTGATAACATGCGTAATGTAATTGCGGAAACGCTGGAACTTGACATAAGCCAGATCAACATCAAGGCAACCACCGAGGAAGGCCTCGGATTTACGGGAAGCGGAGAGGGGATCAGTGCCCAGGCAATCTGTATGCTGGCATCCCCGGCAGAACTCGGGCGCCCGGTAAATGCAGGGTGCGAAGGCTGCGGCGGATGCCCCGTCATTACGAAGAACAACGGCTGAACAGGACACGGAGTGCCGCAATATGAGGAATAAGCGGTCCGTGACCGATAAGAACCCGATAGAAGGAGAATAAGTAAAATGAAGATTTACAATACACTTACCAGAAGAAAAGAAGAATTCGTTCCGCTTGTACCCGGAAAGATCTCGATGTATGTCTGCGGGCCAACCGTATACGGTATGATCCATATCGGAAACGCGCGCCCCATGATCATCTTCGATACCTTCCGCCGCTATATGGAAAGCCGCGGCTATGAGGTGAACTTTGTTTCCAACTTCACGGATGTAGACGACAAGATCATCAAAAAGGCGAACGAGGAAGGTGTGGACGCAGGCGTCATTTCCGAGCGCTATATCGAAGAGTGCAGAAAGGACATGAAGGCGATGAATGTCCGGGAGGCTACGACTCATCCGAAGGCCACCGAGGAGATCGACGGCATGATCGATATGATCAGTACTCTTATCGAGAAGGGCTTCGCCTATGTGGCGGAGGATGGCACAGTCTATTACCGGACAAGGAAATTCAAGGACTACGGGAAGCTGAGCCATAAGAATCTGGATGACTTAAGGGGCGGAAACCGGTCACTTCTTGTTACCGGTGAGGATCAGAAGGACGATCCCCTCGATTTTGTCCTCTGGAAACCGAAGAAGGAAGGCGAGATCTTCTGGCAGTCTCCCTGGTGCGAAGGCCGGCCCGGCTGGCATATCGAATGCTCCGTGATGTCAAAGAAATATCTGGGTGAAGAGATCGACATCCACGCAGGCGGCGAGGATCTTATCTTTCCTCATCATGAAAACGAGATTGCCCAGTCCGAAGCGGCGAACGGCAAGCCTTTCGCGAAATACTGGATGCACAATGCCTTTCTTAATATCGACAACAGGAAGATGTCCAAATCCGACGGCAACTTCTTTACGGTAAGGGAGATCTCCGAAAAATACGATCTGCAGGTGTTCCGTTTCTTTATGCTCTCGGCGCACTACAGAAGCCCCTTCAACTTTTCCGAGGAGCTCATACAGTCCGCGGCGAACGGCTACGAGCGGATCGTAAATACCGTGTCGAATCTGAACTTCCTTATAAAGAACGCGAAGGAGGATGCGGCCTCCGATGCCGAGAAGGCACTTCTTGAGGAAGCATCTTCCTTTAAGGAGCGGTTCCGCGACGCAATGGACGACGATCTTAACACGGCGGATGCGATCTCCGTGATCTTTGAACTTGTGAAATTTGTAAATACCAATACCGGTGATGCCTCCTCAAAGGAGTTCCTTTCCGGACTCAAGGACCGGATCCTGGAGCTTACGGACATTCTCGGACTTATCGTGGATAAAAAGGAAGAGATCCTCGATGATGAGATCGAAGCTCTGATCGAAGCAAGGAAGAACGCCAGAAAGAATAAGGATTTTGCGCTCGCCGACAGGATCAGGCAGGACCTTCTCGATCAGGGGATCGTGCTTGAGGATACGAGGGAAGGAGTCAAGTGGCACAGGAGCTGACCGGAATGAACGGGGGTTTTTTCCGTGAACTGAATGAAGAGCTTTCTGCAAAAAAGGTGGATATTCGAACATATTCACCTTTGTCTTTCGCATATATCGGGGATGCCGTCTATGATCTGATGATCCGAACCTACGTGCTTTCCTTCGGGAATACGGACAACCGGAAGCTTCATGAGAAGACCACGCGGTATGTGAGCGCGAGGGCACAGGCGAAGATCGCGGACAGGCTTTTCGGGGAACTTACCGAAGAAGAGCAGGGGATCTACAAAAGGGGAAGGAACGCGAAGCCCCATTCCGGCGCGAAACACGCCACCGGCTGCGAATATCTGAAGGCCACCGGTTTTGAGACCCTGATCGGATACCTTTATCTTAAGGGAGAGACCGAACGGATCGAAAAGATCGTGAAGGCGGCGATCCGGGTGATCGAAGATACGGAAGGAAAGGTCCTTACGGACGGGACAGGTGATGAAAATGAATGAATCCATGATCGAAGGAAGAAATCCGGTGATCGAAGCGATCAGGGCCGGCCGGGAGATCGAAAAGATCCTGGTTCAGGACGGCTTAAAGGACGGACCGGTGCTTACGATCAAGCGTGAGGCGGCAAAAAGGGAGATCCCGATCCGCTATATGGATAAGGAAAGACTGGATCAGATCTCGGAGATCGGAAAGCATCAGGGTGTGATCGCCTATGTGTCCGCCTATGCCT
The DNA here is from genome assembly GCA_024692955.1 of Lachnospiraceae bacterium. Classification (GTDB taxonomy): domain Bacteria; phylum Bacillota; class Clostridia; order Lachnospirales; family Lachnospiraceae; genus JAILLW01. The sequence goes on from JAILLW010000002.1 coordinate 24,552, forward strand.
ACGCGGAACTTGATGATCTTTTCGAAAAGGCGAAGGAGAAAGGAGAGGATCCGTTCTTTATCCTGCTGGACGGGATTGAGGATCCCCATAATCTGGGCGCGATCATAAGGACCGCGAACCTTTCCGGGGCCCACGGGGTGATCATCCCGAAGAACCGGGCGGCTTCGCTTACGGCTACGGTGGCGCGCACTTCCGCGGGGGCGCTGAATTATACGCCCGTTGTACAGGTTACAAACCTTACCCGCACCATCGAAGACCTGAAAAAGCGGGGGCTCTGGTTCGTATGCGCGGATATGAACGGAACGGTCATGTATAATCTGAACCTCACGGGACCGCTGGGACTCGTGATCGGAAATGAAGGCGAGGGAGTGAGCCGGCTTGTCCGGGAGGCCTGTGACATGAAAGCGGCCATTCCCATGAAGGGAGATATCGATTCGCTGAACGCTTCGGTGGCAGCCGGAATTCTGGCCTATGAAGTGGTGCGCCAGAGGATTGGCGGATCGAATACCGGAAAGTGAAAAAGGAATACAGAGGAAAAAAAGCGATCCTGACGGTTGTCTGCGTACTCCTGTTTCTTGCTGTGGCAGGGTGCGGAACCGTCTGGCTCGTAAAACTGAAGAAGGAAAAGGTCTGGGAAGAAGAGCGCACGATCCGGATCGTGGAGGTACAGGAGACCACGGAAGTCATACGCACCGAACTCGAAGAGGTCGCAAAGATGAACGAGGAGGAGATCGTTGCCTACATTGAGGAGCACGCCCTTCCGGAGCTTGATGATGATGAGGAACTGCCCGGCGGGGAAGTACTGGTGAATGTGGAAGAAGCCGGAGACGGTGAAGAAGCCGGAGACGGTGAAGCGGTCGGAGAGAATGAAGGGACCGGTGGATCCGGTGAAGATGGATCCGGAGGATCGGGTTTCATAGAACTCCCTGCCGGAGGAGGAGCGCTCTTCGAAGAAGGAGAGGGGCTCACGAGGGAAGCGGATCCGGAGGATACCGATCGTGACTCCGGTGAGGATGGTCAATCTGAGGATTCCGGGAAGAGAACCGGGGATGACAGCGCCGGGAAGAAAACCGGGGACGAGAATCCGGGGAATTCCGGCCGTGACTCCGGTGAAGATGGTCGATCTGAGGACTCCGGGAAGAAAACCGGAGATGACAGTGCCGGGAAGAAAACCGGGGACGAGAATCCGGGGGATTCCGGCCGTGACTCCGGTGAAGATGGTCGATCTGAGGATTCCGGGAAGAAGACAGGGGACGACAGCACCGGTGAGAATGACCGATCGGAAGACTCCGGGAAGAAAACCGGAGATGACAGCTCCGGCGGAGATAAGGACGAAGAGGATTCCGACCGTGACTCCGACGAGGGTGGTCGATCTGAGGATTCCGGGAAGAAAACAGGAGATGACAGCTCCGGCGGAGATAAGGACGAAGAGGATTCCGGCCGTGACTCCGGTGAGGATGGTCGATCTGAGGATTCCGGGAAGAAAACAGGAGATGACAGCTCCGGCGGAGATAAGGACGAAGAGGATTCCGGCCGTGACTCCGGTGAAGATGGTCGATCGGAAGACTCCGGTGAGAAAACCGGGGATGACAGCACCGATGAAGAAGAGGATACGGAGGATTCCAACCGCGGCTCGGATGAGGAGGAAGACACAGAGGATTCCGATCAGGCTTCTGACGAGGAAGAGAATTCCGATTCTCCGTTCGGGAAAGTAGCTTCCTCGATCCGGGCAACGATAGGCCTTCCGGAAGAGCCTTCGGCGGAAGAAGGACCGGAAGAGGAGACAGAGGAATATCGCACCGTATCGAATACATTGACCTTAAAGGAACGCAGGAAGGAAATGGATTCCTATGCGGAGACCATGATCTGGGCAGAGGCGGATGATGAAGTTCTGGACAACTATGACGGACGCTTCGAGGGACGAAAGATCGCTTGCATCGGTGACAGCATTACCGATGGAACGAATCTGACCGACCTGGAGGATTATCGGCAGTATTCCTATCCGGATCAGCTTGGGGAGATTTTTGGCGCTTCGGAGGTCATCAACCTCGGGATCGGAGGATCTTCCTACGGGCGATACTGGGATAATGCATTCTGTGAGCGCTTTTCGGAGATTCCGGAAGACGCGGATATGATCTTTGTTCTGGGAGGAGCCAATGACGGGTTCTGCCTGACCGAGGATCTGGTTGGGGATGCCGAGGATCTGGAGCCGAGGACACTCTACGGGGATGTGAATGAACTGATGGACGGACTCAGGGAGAATTATCCGGATGCCGAGATCGTCTTTATCACACCGCTTCCGAATGTTCTGCATGATATTCTGAGAAAAGAGCGGGAGGGTCTTCTCTCTCAGAAGGTGATCGTAAACTGCGTGAAGGAACTGGCCGAAAACCACGGATTTACGGTGATCGACCTTTACAATTCCAATTTTATGGACAGCCATGACGCGGCGATCCTGTCGCATTACACGCCGGACGGTGTGCATCCGAACGTGGAAGGGCATGAACTTCTGGCGCGCCACATCGCGGCGGAAGTGCTCCGTACCGAAGACGGGGTCTATGAGGAAGATGAGGAATCTCCGGAAGAAACCGGTGAAGAACCGGCTATGACACCCGGCGCATCCGAAACCTCCGGGCCCTCCGAAACGCCGGTGGCTTCCGGGACCGCCAGGCCTTCCGGAACACCGGACCCGGATGATGATGAGGCTTCGGAAAAAACCGATGAAGAGCCGACTCTGATCCCGGAAACTTCCGAGACTTCCAAACCGTCCAAGACACCGGGCACATCGGAGACCGCCACACCTTCCGAAAGGCCGGGCACATCGGGGACCGCCACACCTTCCGAAAGGCCGGGCACATCGGGGACCGTCACACCTTCCGAAAGGCCGGGTGCGTCGGAGACCACCACACCTTCCGAAAGGCCGGGCACATCGGGGACCACCGCACCTTCCGAAAGGCCGGGTGCGTCGGAGACCACCACACCTTCCGAAAAGTCGGGCACTTCCGAAACCTCCGGACCTTCCGCGACGGCGCGGGCATCCGGGACTTCCCGCCCGACGGGACGATCCGGCAGCAGGCAGACGGCTTCTCCGCGAAACGAGGATTATGATGACGAGTGATAACGAACTGACCGATGAGGAACTGATTCAGCGTGTACGGGACGGCGAAGACGAGATAACGGATGTTATTTTGAACAAATATAAAGACCTTGTGCGCATCAAGGTCCGGAAGATGTATATTCTCGGCGCGGATGAGGAGGATCTGATTCAGGAGGGAATGATCGGTCTTTTCAAGGCGATCCGGGACTTTGACGCCGGGCGCGACGTGAGTTTTTCCACCTTCGCAACGCTCTGCATCTCACGGCAGATCTATACCGCGATCCGCCTGGCGGGCCGGAAAAAGCATATGCCGCTGAATACCTACATCTCCATTTATGATGAGGATTTTCAAAAGGAAGGCGGCGAAAATCCGCTGGACACCATGCTTGACCGGGAAAGGGTGGAGGCCATCGAAAAGGCGATCGAGGAAGACTTAAGCCCCCTCGAAAAACAGGTTCTGGATCTTCGCCTCACCGGAATGGATGACCGGGAGATCGCGGCGGTACTCGGCCGCGACATAAAGAGTACCGGAAATGCGATGAGCAGGATCAAAAACAAGCTGAAAGCGTTTATCCGCCGGAGTCTCTGAAGAGATTTCCTTAACGAAAAGAAGCGATCGAAAGCCGGAAAGAGACAGTCGAGAAGCCGGAAAGAGACAGTCGAGAAGCCGGACGGAGAAAAGAAAGAGCCCGGTATGAAAGAAAACACTTGATAATTCGTGAGATTATGATAAACTATTTGAAGTTGTTGATTCGGAGAAGTACCCAAGAGGCCGAAGGGGCTCCCCTGGAAAGGGAGTAGGTCGTTAATAGCGGCGCGTGGGTTCAACTCCCACCTTCTCCGCACACAGAAAACCGCTTGTTTAAAGGCTTTGAAGCCCGAAAACAGGCGGTTTTCTATTTTTGTGATGATCTGTGATGATTTTACGAATTTGTGATGATTTGTGATGATACTCTCATAGGCGAACTGACGTGTCAACAGATTGATGTCGGCGGGATCTCTATCTGCAGGGCACATGTTTACAAGGCATGATTCCGGTGATAGAATCATCACAAATATCGATCCGAAAAAAAGAAGAGGGATGAAAATGAATATCTGTCTGCTCAACGATTCTTTTCCGCCGGTGATCGACGGCGTTGCCAACGTGGTCATGAATTATGCCGGGATAATGTCGGGATATCCGGATACAAAGGTGGTCGTTGCGACACCCCGTTATCCGGATGCCGATTATTCCCGTTATCCCTACCATGTAATCCCTTATTCCAGCATTGATACGACGCATCTGGTGGACGGCTACCGTACCGGCAATCCTTTCCCCATGCATACGGTGGACGAGATCGCGCGCTTCGGGCCGGACATCGTGCATACCCATTGTCCGGCTTCCTCGGCGCTTCTTGCGCGCATTCTGCAGCACGAGACCGGTGCGCCCATCGTTTTTTCCTATCATACAAAATTTGATGTGGATATTGCCCGGGCCGTCGGCGAAGGCTTTTTAAAGAAAGAGACCATCCGCGCGATGGTGAGCAATATCTCCGCCTGTGATGAAGTCTGGACCGTATCACGGGGGGCCGGGGAAAATCTCCGGTCTCTGGGCTATGAAGGCGATTATCGCGTAATGATAAACGGGGTGGACTTCGAAAAGGGACAGGCTGCCGATGAAAAAGTAAAAGAGGTGACCCGGGGTTATGATCTTCCCTCGGAAATTCCGGTCTTTTTGTATGTGGGACGTATTATCCGCTATAAGGGACTTCCGATGATCCTTGAGGCATTAAGAGATCTTTCCCGTAAAGGGATCACGTTCCGGATGGTCTTTGTGGGAGGCGGTCCGGATAAGGAGGAGCTTGAAAAGACTGCGGCCGGGTACGGAATCGGAAATTCGGTGATCTTTACGGGCCCCATCCATGACCGGGAGGCGCTTCGCGCATGGAATACAAGGGCCGATCTTTTCCTTTTTCCCTCTACCTACGATACGAACGGGATCGTGGTACGGGAGGCGGCGGCCTGTGCTCTGGCATCTGTTCTCATAGAAGGCTCCTGTGCTGCGGAGGGGATCACCCACGCAAGGAACGGTTATCTGATCGGGGAAAGCGCGGAAGCGATGGCACGGTTTCTTGAAGAAGCCGTTAAGGATCCGGAGGCATTAAGGACGGTCGGGATAAATGCCATGAACGAGATCTATGTTTCCTGGGAGGAGAGTGTGAAGAACGCTTATGAGCGTTACGCCGAGATCCGGGAGATGATCGCGGACGGCACGCTGACCCGGCGCCGGAAGCATATGTCCGACCGGATCATCGATACGACGGCGGATGTCGGGGGAGTGATGCGGAAGATCTTTGATGTGCCGCATAATCTTTACGAGGGCATGATGGAAAATGTATCCGAATTCGCCGAAGGCTTCCGGGAGGAGCTCCGGGACCTTAAGGATGCGATCCCTGAGACTGTAAGGGAGGAATTTCATGAACTGAAAGAAGCGATCCCGGAGAATGTCCGGTCTTTCCAGGAAAAGACAAAAGAAGGGCTGAAGAAGGGCCTCGATTTTGTGGGGAAGAATATGGTCGAAGGGCTGACTCTGGGGCTGGGGGAGCGTACGGCGCCGGAGCAGGATGCTTCCGCGGACGGACATATCATATCGGAGGATCGCATGGCTCCGGGCGATCAGACAGAGAAGGAGAGCAGGAAAGAAGGGAAGAAAGATGACTGAAAGCAGAGACTGGTACAAGCAGGCGGTTTTTTATCAGATCTGGGTACGGAGTTTTGCGGACGGAAACGGTGACGGCATCGGAGATCTTTACGGGGTTTATGACAAGCTTGAATATGTAAGATCCCTCGGAGCAAACGCGATCTGGTTCAATCCCCTTTATCCTTCGCCCAACGCGGATTACGGCTATGACATCTCGGACTACTGCGATATCCATCCGGATTACGGGGATCTTGACCAGTTTAAAAAAGTTCTGGATAAGGCTCATTCCCTCGGGATGAAAGTGGTCATGGATCTCGTGGTCAATCACACCTCGGATGAGCATCCGTGGTTTCTCGAGAGCAGGAAGGGCCGGGACAATCCTTACAGTGACTATTATATCTGGCGGGATGTCCCGAATAACTGGAAATCCCTGTTTGAAGGGGATGCCTGGGAATACGACAGCCTCCGCGGGCAGTATTATCTTCATCTTTTCGCGAAAAAGCAGCCGGATCTCAATATGGACAATCCGAAGGTGCGCGAGGAAGTGAAAAAGATCCTGCGCTTCTGGCTGGACCTCGGGATCGACGGTTTCCGCGAAGACGTGATCAATTTCATTTCCAAGCGGGAAGGGCTTCCGAACGGCATCTCGTTCCTTCCGATCCTGGGGGATATGATCCATTATAAGGACGGCCCGCACATCCATGAGTACATGAAGGAGTTCCGTGAGGTCTGCGACGAATACGGAGCGGTCCAGATCGGGGAGGGCCCCATGACTACGGTAGGGAACGCGCTTACCTACTTAAGCGGTGAAAAGAAGTCCCTCGATATGATGTTCTCTTTCGATCATATGACGGCGGACTGCCTTTACACCGAGTATATGCACCGGCCGTTCCGGCTGGTGAAACTGAAAAGGGCTCTTTCCAAATGGCAGAAGCGTCTCGGTGACAGGGCATGGAATACGCTCTATCTGGAAAACCACGATCATCCCCGTGTGATCAGCAGATACGGAAGCGAGCATTATCACCGGGAGAGCGGAACGGCACTTGCAACGGCCTACCTTTTCCTGAAGGGGACGCCCTTTATCTATCAGGGGCAGGAGATCGGAATGACGAACATCCGGCTTTCCTCCATCGACCGGTATGTGGATGTTTCTTCAAAGAACAATTATGAAAAGTACCATTTAAAGGATGATCTGAAGAGCCGGCTCAGGCGGATCCATATTTCCAGCAGAGATTCTGCCCGGACTCCGATGCAATGGGATGATACGCGCTACGCCGGGTTTTCCGAAGCAAAGCCTTGGTTTTATGTAAACCGAAATTACAAAAGGATCAATGTAAAGCTTCAGGAGGAAGATAAGGACAGCATCCTGAATTTTTACCGGAAATGTATCCGCATCCGGCAGAAGAGCCGTACCCTCGTTTTCGGCGCCTATCGGGAATACCTTCCTGCCGATCCGAATGTGTATGTCTATGAGCGGGAATTAAATAACATACATTATCTTATTGTGGTATCCTTTGCGCCCGTGAAGATCCCGATGCCGGTGCCCGGAGCGCTTAAGGGGATCCCGGTGCAGAGAGTGCTGACGAATTATCCGGCCCTGCATAAGGAAGGGGAGACACTGCATCTTCCGTTCGATTTTCTGCACCTTCAGCCTTACGAGGCTGCGATGTTCCGCTACCGGAAAGCAGCTTCGGCATCGTACGATTCTGTTGATAAAGATTCTGCTTCCGGGCGTGTGAAATGAAGATTTTGCCGAGTCACACGCCTGAAAAGAAAGGAAAGAGAATATGGAAAAAGATATGAACAGCCGGATCCGGCGCGCGAAAGACAAAGACATTCCGAGGCTCCTGGAGCTCCTTGTGCAGGTGGATATGGTTCATCATAAGATCCGCCCGGACCTCTTCAACGGGCCGGCGACCAAGTATAATGAAGAGGAATTGAGGGGTATCCTCAGAGATGAAAAATCACCTGTCTTTGTTTATACGGACGAAGAGGACAGGGTGCTGGGATACGCCTTCTGCATTTACAAACAGATCATCGGCGATCATGTGCTGACGGATATCAGGACTCTGTACATTGACGATATCTGTGTGGACGAGCAGGCGAGGGGCGGCCATATCGGGCGGAGTCTCTATGAATATGTCATTGATTTCGCGAGGAAAGAAAGGTTTTACAACGTGACCCTGAATGTCTGGGCCGGCAACGACGGCGCATTCGCATTCTACAAAAACTGCGGCATGCAGCCCCAAAAATACGGGATGGAAACGATCCTCTGAAATACCCCCGAAAATGACCCCCGGGGACGGGGTTAGTGGTTCATTTTATGTCAACCAAAAGTCCATGCAGTCTGCTAAATGCAACCCTCCGGACGCATGGAAGACGGGACTGCCGGTTTCCGGGCGTGGGCGCAAAATAATTGAAATACCTGCGGGTCTCTCTCACGGATATCCGGCCCGTTGACCGCTCGGAAGCACATCCATGTGCTCCCGTCCCTGGTCTTGAGTATGCTGCGCCGGAAAACCGACTCGGGCACCGCACATCGTCTGCACCACCCGCCCTGCTCCAGGCGCCTGCGTGCTAAAAATATCTTGCAAAAATGAACCCCTAACCCCGTCCCCGGGGGCCATTCCGTCCCCGGGGGCCATTCCGTCCCCGAGGACCAAAAAACAACCGTGACAGATCCGTTTTCGGACCGGCCACGGCTGTTCCCGCTGAATATCTGTTTCTGACCTCGACGTTTCCTATCGATAGTCCGCCATCATCTGATAGATCTTCGTACAGTCGGCTTCGTTGAGGGTTACAAATCCCGAGATCGTGCCGTCCCTTCCGTCACCGCGGCAAAGGATCTCGACAAGCTTCGGAATATCTTCCGCTTTTGCGCCAAGTTCCTCGAAGTTCTTCGGCATTCCGATGGAGATCAGGAAATTCCGGAAAGCCTCGATCCCGGCTTTTGCGGTTACCTCAGGGTGGGCGAAATCCATCTGGCAGCCCCAGATCCTGACCGCTGCCTGCGCGAACCGCATTACATTATGAGAAAGCTCGAAGGTAAAGACTGCCGGCATCGTCACCGCAAGTCCCGCTCCGTGTGCGCAGTCGTAAAGAGCGGAGAGCTCATGCTCGATCGTATGACTCAGCCAGTCCTGGCTCCGCCCCACACCGCAGGAATTGTTGTGCGCCATGGTGCCGGCCCACATAATGTTCGCTCTGGCTTCATAATTATCCGGATCCGCGATCACGCGGGGCCCTTCGTGGATCATGGTAAGAAGCAGCGCCTCGATCAGACGGTCCGTTACCTCCACCTCTTCGGTATTTGTCAGATACCGCTCGTAAAGATGCGCCATAATGTCGGTGATTCCGGCCGCCGTCTGGAACGGAGGAAGGGTCTGCGTAAGCGCAGGATTGAGGATGCTGAATTTCGGACGGATCGCGTCGCCGCTTGCGCCCCGTTTGAACATCCCTTCTTCTTTTGTGATAACGGAGTCGGGGCTCCCCTCGCTTCCCGCCGCGGCGATCGTCAGGATCGTCCCCACGCTGAGGGCCTTCTCGATCCGCTTTCCCCGGTAGAAATCCCAGAAATCGCCGTCATAGACCACACCTGCCGCGATCGCCTTGGAGGAATCGATCACGCTTCCCCCGCCGACCGCCAGAATGAAGTCCACCTTTTCTTTTCTGCAAAGATCGATCCCTTCATAGACGAGGCCGCTACGCGGATTCGGCTTAACGCCCCCGAGCTCGATAAAGGAAAGGCCCTCCGCTTCAAGCGACTTCCTGACACGGTCAAGCAGACCCGAGCGGATCACGCTTCCGCCGCCGTAATGGAGCAGTACCTTCGTCCCGCCGAAACGTCTTACATATTCACCCGCTTTGTTTTCGGTATCTTTTCCGAATACAAAACAGGTAGGTGCGTAGAATTCAAAATTGTTCATACCTGTTCCTTTCTGCCTGTCCGGCTTATTCTTTTTCCAAGAGCATAAAGTGCAAAACTCAGTCCGATCGCGATCACTGCGGTCAGGAAGCAGGGATAGAATACCGGTCGGAACCGGATCGCGAATTCATAGGGATCGAAGATCTCTTCCCTGTGAAGTTTTACGGAATAACCCATCCAGTAAACCGTTGCGCCGAACGCCGTGATCCAAAGCAGGATCCGGATTATAAACAGGACCTTTACCGGTGTTCCGGGATCTTTTTTCATAACCGTCACCTCAAAAACTCAGCGCCAGGCCTCTTCCCCCTGACCGGTCACCTCAATATGGCAGGCACGCATGGCCTGAAGGGCCGTGTCATGGCTTTCCGGCGTAACGCCGGCACAGCACCTTGCGTCCACCGTGATATCCGCCTCCGGAAAAGCCGCCCGCAGGATCAGGGCATTGCTGATCACGCAGATATCCGTACATACTCCGACGAGCTCTATTTCTTCGGGATCCGACTCCGCGACCCTGTCCGCAAGGTCAAACGAACCGAACGCGGGCTTTTCCACCACCGTCATTTCCTCCCGCATAAGCTCCGGGACGATCTGCCAGCCCTCTGTCTTTGAGATGCAGTGTTCCACCGGCAGGCACCGCCCTTCATGCGTTTTCAGATAATCCGCCTTATGGGTATCCTGCGTGTAGATGACCTCCCGGCCTTCCGCCAGTGCTTTTGCGACTTTTTCCTTTACCGCGGGGATGACCCTGATGGCGTCCTCATTTTTCAAAGCGCCGTAGGTAAAATCATTCTGCATATCGATCACAACCAAAACATTCTTCATAAACAGCCTCCTGACAGATCGGAAAGAAATTACGGTTATGTCATAGAGTATAAAGCACGAACTTTTCCTTGACAATAAGAATACCACGGGCTAAGTTTTTGAGAGAGGTAAGAAGCATGACCGGATATATGGCGGAAATGAGAAAACTGGTCGGTCACCGGACCATCATACAGTGCGCAGCGAGCATCATCCCGGTTGATAATGCGGGAAGGGTGCTGCTCGGGAAACGCTCCGACAATCATCTTTGGGGATATTCGGGCGGTGCGGCGGAGATCGACGAAGATGCCGAAGAGTGCGCGAAAAGGGAACTTCTGGAGGAAATGGGTCTTGAAGCGAAAACCCTCGAGTTTTTCTGCGTGAATTCCGGCCCGCAGACGCATTATATCTATCCGAACGGAGATGAAGTGTCGAACTTCGAGATCGTCTACCTTTGCAGGGACTGGACCGGCACCCCCGCGATCACCGACGGTGAAATGGAAGAGCTCCGGTTCTTCAGCCGGGAAGAGATCGATCTTTCGATGATCTCTCCTCCGATTCGCGAAGTTATGAGGAAGTTTATTTCAGAGTGTTGATACGGGATCCTTCCGGATCCTCCGGATCACCGGTTTGATATTCCCGTTATATAGGAAATAAAGCAGGCAAAGTCTCCGATTCTTTTCCGGTCATCACCGAGTTCCGTACGCCAGGAACTGTCTGCCCCTTCTTTTCCGGCAATTCTGGAAAGGATATTCAAAGCATCGATAAAAGCATCATGCTTTATGCTCCTTCCTCTGTCCGCAGCCGCTCTTTCCCCGGGGGTCATCGTTTCCCAGTCGTTGCGGATCTTCGTGTATTCGGCGGCTTTCTTAAGACAGTCGTTCCAGAAATCCATTTTGTCTTCAAGTGTACAAAGGGTAATGCCCGCGGCCATCTTTTCATAGATCCGGAGCGCTTCTTCGACGGTCAGGATGCTTCCGGCGGAATGATTGAGATAGGCTTCGTATGTATTGATCATGTTCATGCCTCGCTTTCCGGGTGGCCATATACTGTCCGGAATATTCTATCAAACCCGCCATGCTTATACAACACGGATTTGAAATGCGCTTCCGTTCGGTGTATCTTATGTTTGAAATGAAGAACAGATACGGGATAAAATGCATAATTCTTACCGCGGCCGTGCTGACGCTCTTTTACGGCTGCAAACCTGCAGACGCGGACGCTCCGGTAAACATGTCCGTTTCGGAAGAACCCCAAAGTACCCCGGAAAACATAATGAAAGAAACTTCTTTCGAACCTCCCGAACCATCTTGCAAACCGCCCGGATCCTCTTTCGAAAAGGCGGAAGATGAGCCGGAAGAATCCGTAAATATCATTATGGTCGGGGATATTCTGCTTCACACGCCGGTGGAAGAAGCCGCAAAAAGCGATGAAACGGGCGCTTATGATTTCGATTTCATTTTTGAGCATTCCGCAGAAAGGATCGCAAAGGCGGATATCGCCATCGTGAACCAGGAAGTCATAATCGGAGGAGAAGAACTCGGGGTTACCGGGTATCCGGCTTTTAACGCCCCCCGTGAAATAGGGGATGCTCTTTATAAAGCGGGCTTCGATGTCGTGTGTCACGCGACGAACCATGCTCTGGATAAAGGGAAAAAGGGGATCGTCAACTGCCTTTCCTACTGGAGGACGGCGCACCCGGACATGCTTGTCACAGGCATTTATGACAATGCCGATGACGCAAAGACCGACACCGTTCCGCTGATCGAGCGAAACGGGATCCGGGTGGCGATCCTGAATTATACTTACGGGACAAACGGGATATCCGCGCCGGAAGACATGCCCTATGCGGTAAGCATGCTGAATGAGGAACGGGTTGCAGCACAGCTTGATCTGGCGGAAGAACTCGCGGATTTTACGGTCGTCTGCCCGCACTGGGGAACGGAATATAACCATGGCATCAGCAGCGAACAGGAAAAATGGGCGAAGATATTCAGGGAACACGGCGCCGATGCGGTCATAGGGACTCATCCGCATGTGATCGAACCGATGGTGCTTTATGAAGACGAGAATACGGACCTGCTGTCGAACAATCACGGCAGCGGCGATATGCCCGTATACTATTCGCTTGGGAATTTTGTCAACTGGACATCCGGCGAGGGGCAGGGGGTTGCGGATCGCATGGTTGGCGGCATGGCTGACCTTACCATAAGCAGAAAGGCGGACGGTGAAGTGTCTCTGGACAGCTTCCTTGTAAGAGACTATGTATGTCACGTGCAGTCGGGGGACAAAAACGTGACGGTTTATCCTCTGGAAGAATATCCCGAAGCCCTCGCATCGGAGAATGAAATCATAAAGCAGGATGGAAGCTTTTCGAAAGAGTATTGTGAGGAATTGTGCCGCAGGGTTTACGGAGGCAGTGAATAGCCGGGAGAGGGATAACTTTACCGGAGAGGATATTTCGTATCCGGATCCGCAGACTTTTAAGACCGCTTAGGGCGGTCTTTTTTATATCCGGAAAGCAGTCGTAAATATTACGAGATAAGAAACCGCCTTATGAAATAATGATATCAACAACCTGATACGGCTCCCCCTGGTTGATGAGGGGTGATAAGAAAAACATCAACAGCGACTGTAAGCGGCTTATGAATACTTACAGGGAACTGCCTGCCGACAGGCAATGAAGAAACAGGTGAAAAGGTACCGGAAGAATCCCGGGACATCCGAAGAGAAGAAAGGTCCCGGAAGGAGGGAAGACATATGAAGAAATTAACGAGAATCATCGCAGTTATGATCGCAATCTGTATGGCAGCAGGAACCGGATCGGCCCGTATACCCCACACCGGTAATATTGATGCAGCCGTAGCCGGCATCAGGGCTGACGAAAACTATCAGAGAACAAAAATCACCGGCTCGCTTCAGATCACGCGTATCTGCGATGACGGAATCTGCGGAGTCACATCCTGGAAAGGCGACTATATAGAATATGAAGGTTTTGCAGGAATCAGGACACACTGCGACGGTACCAGGGTAACATACACTATGTACAGTCACAATTATGACCTGGACAATGGTACAGTCAGCTTTGTATCCGATGATGACATGAAAACGGCCGTAAAGCTCAGCGATATGACAGAGGGTATGTCCAAAACATTTGACATCACGGATTATGCGGCAAAACCCGGCCTGTATGTTCTGCATATCGACATACCGTACAAAAACAGGACGTACTATGCGAATACCAACCTTTATTATGACGGTAAAGTCGTTAAAGCCTGCAGAAGGCTCTGTGTGGAAAACATCGACAGCTGGCGGAAACTTGTCGGCAACCTTGATCCCGACAAGTGCCTTGGAATGTATGTTGTCGATAAGAACGTTCCCATCACTTATCCGACATCCGGCATGGACGGTAATTGCAATCATGTGGAAGAATGGCGCAGCCTTGCCCATGAAATCGTTAAGTTCGATTACTGGGACAATGAGATGAAGGTATTCGCACTTGTTAATTATCTTTCACGGAATTATGCTTATGACTACTACAGAGTCCGGACTCTTGATAACGTATCCAGAGCCACGACGGCAAAGTGCTGGACCGATGACAGCCTCTGGATGTACTATAACAAAGTAGGCCAGTGCTGGGACTTCGCCAACGCGATGACCGTAATGTGCCGTGAACTCGGCATACCCTGTACCACGGTTGAAAACGATTACCATACTGTAAATGCCGTCTGGATGTATGGCGAATGGGTCTCTATAGATGTCAGCCAGCTGGTTGGATATGGCTGCTTTGAGAAAGATACCGATCCTGATAAATGGGTGGCAGATCGCCAGGGCAGCTTTTCGGGTTGCTACGGACGCTATTGCGGGGACATGAACAACTACAATCAGTGTATCGCAACCCCTGAGACCACACTCAGCAACAGAAGCGGCCGCAATCCGATATGACGGCCTGCCGCGGCGGAAATCCCGGGTATTTAAATAGCGCAGCGACTTTCACCCGTTTACGAATATCTGCATTGAGACCCTGCATAAGATCTCCGATACGGGCCATGTTCTTGTGATGCTGGCCGATCCGGAGATCGGGATCCATCGCTTCTTTGACCGCCCGGATCCGGAAAAACAGTTTCTCTATCAGCTGATGTTGGAAGAGCCGGATCCGCAGGCCGCGCTCGATAATTATCGCGAGATCCTGACCAGGATCTGCTCACAGGAAGCCTACGACGAGCTGCTTCATTCCGGCTTCAAAGTGATCTTCCGGGATGAAAACCGGAGTCAGGAAGAGACGGTGGAGCTTGCGGAGTCGCTGCTTATTCTGTGATATTGTACTTCTTATACAATCTCTGGCGCACCTGATAAGTACCGTTCAATGCTTTCTCAAATTCAGGTGATCCGGGCTCGAGCAGCTTAAGGAGTTTGGCCAGCATGTCGGCTCCGCATTTCTCACCGAGTTTTTTGCCACGCTTTTCTCCACGTGCCGCAGCTTCCCTTGCCGCTTCTTTTCTTTCATCCTCGATTATTTCCTGCCATGCGTTTCCCATATTTACGGTACCTCCCTGTCCTTGCTTCACCGGTATGCGAGCCGATGAGAAGGTGTTGATCATATTGAGTGTATCACTTTTGATTTCAAGCGATTCCCCTCTTGCTTTCATTATACTATTCAGTTTTTTCTTGTCATACGAATACTTGATAAATTCCAGAAGAATCCCCAATTCACTGCTGAACTTTGAAAAGCCATCGATGCCATCCGCCGAGATCAGATGCAGTTTATAATCATTAAGGAATGGGAGCAGCCTCGGATTCGGAACGTCAAGCATCTCCATCAAAGATGTCGGTGCATCCCACTTTTCCACATCAAAGCAGATGCAGAGCGTGATGACCGGGTGGAGGTGTTCTCCCTTCATGAAACTGTCCGCTACGTCTATCGTCTTTTCGGTTTTACCATCTTTTTGCGCCCGGATTTCGTCAATCTGACCAACATAGTTCAGTACATCGTACAGAAGATCCCGGACCGGCATGGTATAATGCACTTTCGATTGTGTTTCGATCCCGAGCAGTACGAACGTCGCTTCAGGTGTTGATCGGACCGTACAGGATTTCAGCACATCGCGCATTCCGGACTTTACAAAGCTTCTCCCCAGTTTTCGGATCAGAGCACTTTCTTCCGGATCCTTTTCCTCGAGGTCTTCCGGTCGGATCACCTGTTCACCCCGGTACAGATAATAATTGAATGCATCGGCGAAAATGTCATTCTGCGACAGATACTGTTTTGCAATAAGGTCTTTCTTTCCCAATCAGATACCTCCTTCGAATTCCTGAATATTCCAATACTCCGACCGACCGGTCGAAGTGAGTTGGGTAGGTTAAGCAGGTTAAGTATGTGGAGTGTAACAGGGAAAAGAAGATGATGCAAGAGATTTGCTTTTTATAACACCCGTTATCCATGTGGAACTTTTCGAGACTTTTCTGGGTTCCGAATCAAGATATGGTGGAACGACCAGAAGACGGTTGCGCATAACGCGTCGGCAAACCGCAAGCCATTGTATTGTGCAACATTTCCTTATGTTTTAAATAGCGCCTGTATTCGTTGACATGCGCAAAACCGCAGTGATATAATGAAAATCCACCGAAAAACACGGTGGATTTCTTCTCCGGGAGCGTATTACGGCGGTAAATAGTTTTTTTGAAAATTCCGAAAAAAACCTATTGACTTAAGGAATTCTTCGTGATACTATATCGGAGTTGCGCCGCTAAGGATAAGCGGTGAGAACCTTGAAAACTGAACAGCAATGCAGCCCTGAAAATTCCTAATAAACGTATCCGGAAAACTCTGAAGA
>JAILLW010000035.1 GCA_024692955.1 Lachnospiraceae bacterium
TTAAAGGGTGTAGATGAACCGCTGGTATTTGATCCGGAACACCCGGATGATTCCGACTTTACGATCGTATCCTATGATAAGAATACGAATGCAGGAACAGCAACGGCCGTACTGAAGGGAAATCCTAAGAAAGGATACGCAGGAGAGAAGACCGTAACGTTTAAGATCGTTGCCAGACAGATGTATGAAACGATCCACTATGATGCGAACCTGTACAACGTGGATTCGGATCTGTATATAGCACTTTACATGGAAGGGGAAGTCGGAAATTTGGAGGAATTCAGTTCGAAATACCAGATTGTCGGCACCATGAAGGATTCCGTGATCGCCAAAGGCGGAAAACTTGCGAAGAATGCTTTCAAAGTACAGAAGAAGGACGCCGCGGGTAAATGGGTAACTGCCGAAGAAGCGGTCTTTGCCGGCTGGAACACGAAGCCGGACGGCACGGGAGAGACTTTTACGGATCAGGCAGCCTTCACGCCATCCTGGCTCACCGGCCTGCTCTACGGTGAAAACTGGACATTATATGCTCAGTGGAAATTGAAGGAATAATTACATAGGGACTGGGGACCGGGGGACGGTTCACCGGTCCCCTTTTCATTTCTCAAAAAGGGACCACAGAACCGTCCCCCGGTCCCTATTCTTTCACAACACTCACTTCACCCGAAGAGAGAGCTTCGACGGAGCCGTCCGAGTATTCCACGAGCAGACGGTATTCATCGTCAATTCCGATAACCCTGGCCCGATCCTGACTGTTCCCTTCTTTAAAAGAGTTTATCCTGACCGTGCAGCCCGTAAGGAACGAACGGGCGCGGTATATTTCAAGGCTTTTCCCGGGCTCGTTCATATACCGGAAGAAGTTCCTTATTATTTCCAGAGTCAGTGCATCCCGGATCGCCGCTCTGTCCTTTGGACAGTCGGAGCGCATGAGCCATCCGGCTTTATTCCTGATATCCTCGGGGATATCTTCCGAGGGCTCAAAGAGATTTATGCCTATCCCGACTATTACGGATACATGCCCGCCATTGCCCGCATCCGTCAGGGCTTCGGAAAGAATGCCGCATACCTTCCGGCCATCAATATATATATCATTTACCCATTTGATCAGTGAATGAGAGCTGCCGTCAAATACGACCGAATCTATTGCAAGGGCGACCGCTACGCCGGCAACCGCTGTCATTCCGGCCGTATTTGCGAAGTCTGCGCCCGCGTCAAATCCAAGGCTTAGATACAGCCCGCTCCCCTTAGGTGAGTAAAAGTCACGCCCGCGCCTTCCGCGACCCTTTGTCTGTTCATCGGCAGTCACGAGCACCATGCCGCCGTTCTTCCTGATATAGTCGGCAGCATCCTCGTTAGTCGACCCCGTAGTTTTCTTATGAAAATAGCGGATGTCAAGACCGGCCCGGTTAAGCTCTCCCTCTATATCCGCTGTTTTACGTATGTTTAACATCCCGCTCTCCTTGACAATCAGTATGTTACTATTATAGAATAACTACGCAAATTTTGAAACCTCGGGGTATGGCTCAGCTTGGCTAGAGCGCCTGGTTTGGGACCAGGAGGTCGCAGGTTCGAATCCTGTTACCCCGACTATTTTTTGATCCCGGAGATCTGCTGAAGGAGCGGACTCTGGGATTTGTGTTACGCAGAGGATCGGTGTGATCCCGCTTGGATGCTTAGGTGACCGTCTCACGTTATCCTCAAAAGGGACCGCAGAACCGTCTCCCGGTCCCTAATATCATCATTTGTGTGGATACGCATGTGGTTTTCAGTATGTTATAATTTATTGAATTGATCGAATCCGGCATGCGTATATGCTGTTTTGTATGGAAAGTTATTCCGGGGTGACCGGACAGAAGGAAAGGGAGAGATGATGAAAAGATCACTGGCTTTTGTTTTATCGATGGCGCTTATTTTCGGAAACCTGAATGCGGTGCCTGTATTTGCGGCTTCCGATGACGGGACGGAGATCCCGATCGAACAGGAGATTGAGATCGAGGATCCGGAAGAAGAAATAGAGGAAGCTGTTCCGGAGGATGACGGGCTTGATACCGATGGTTCGATCGTTTTGGAGGAGGAACTTCCGGAAACGGAGATCTTGCCGACTGCCTTTATGGATCCGGCGTTTCTTGACTATATCATGGAACGCTTCGACATAAACGGAGACGGTCTCCTTTCCATTGAAGAAGCAGGCACAGTCACATATATCGATGTTTCCGCTATGGGGATCACGGACTTTGGCGGCATTGAATATTTTACAAATCTTGAATATCTTAACTGTGCGGATAATGAGCTTGAAAGCCTTGATTTAAGCGCCAATGTACAGCTGCTTCATCTAGACTGTCATAATAACCGGATCACCGTACTTGACCTTTCCGAAAATATCCTTCTTGAAACTCTTGACTGTTCGGGAAACCGACTTACATCCCTTGATACAAGCGCGAATACTGAGATCATTGGGGATGATGATATCAGCATCGATCAGGAACCCGGAGAAAGTGCAGAGGAGGGCGAAGATATTATTATCGAGGATACGGAGGAACCGGAGATACTTAAGGATCCCAGCGATCCCGTAGAACTGGGAGGCGTATTCTATCCGAGCCTCGAGGAGGCTTTCAAACACCTCGATGCAACTGCCCCCAACTTCATAATTCTTCATGAGGATATCGCTCCGGCGAGGTTTTCATTACCGACAGGGATCAGTGAACTCACCATAATGAGCGATGGCACGACGAGGACGATAACGCTTCCGAAAACAACCTCACTTGCTCCCTCATTTAAATTTGATCTTGATAACGTGAATATAGTGAGCGCCGGCGCGTCATCGCTTACGATAAACGCTAAGCAGGATTTCAATTTAACAAAAGTTTCTTTTACACCTGTCACGAATATATCTGTTGCCGCAAAACATGAGATCATTATGCAGGGAGCGATCAACGGCATCGGAAAACTCAGCGGAACATCGACATCAAAGCTTACCATTTATGAAAGTACTGAGGTGAGTGAGATCGCAAACTTCGACAAGGTATGGATAACCTCCACTGATCCGGTAAAAGTATCCGGTAAGGTCTCGGGGATCACAACGCTTGACGGAAAGCTCCGTATGCTCTCCGCCGATAAAGCGAACACCGCGGTAATAAAGAACGCCCAAGGCACCCTTTCACTCGCTTATAATAACGGCGCGGTAACCAAAGCGACGGTGACGGAGATTCCCGGTCTGCTGAGGATCGAAGTGTATGATGAGGGAACCGACACCCCTACCAAGCTCCCGTCCGGAATACCCATCCTCACCGCAGGCGGTACAGCGGATCTCACAGATCATCTCTGGATAGACAACAAGGATTCCGCCAATCACACGCTCAACGCATACGCTTATAACCGGGAGATCCGCGCGGAGTTTTCGGGTGCGCTGACACTCAACGATACGGACTATCCGAACTTTGAAAAGGCGTTCGAGAATCTTGTGGAAAATTCCGAAAATACGATCACGCTTCACACGGATCTCGCTCCGGCGAAATTTGCCCTTCCGACGAAGAAGATTAAAAAGCTCTCCATCATCGGCGACGGCACGTATGACTATGATAAAAGAAAAATAACACTTCCGAAGGTGACATCCCTTGCGCCCGCGTATGAGCTGTTTATTAAGAAAGTGGATTTCTATAACCCCGGTGTAACATCGTTTGCGATAAACGCAAAGGCTGACATTGATCTTGAAAATGTGGATTTCTTCCCGAACGCGAATATTTCTGTCCCCGCAGATCACAGCATCACTCTTGCCGGCAGATACTGCACCGGTATCGGTAAGGTGTCCGGAACAAACCGTTCCTCGCTTATTGTTCAGGACGATGTTTTTGTGGGCGAAGTTGCGAACTTTAAAAGATTAAGTGTAACAGCCGGAAAGACATTCAGTGTATATGGCAAGGTTTCGGGTATCGATACTCTTGAAAAAGGAATACTCCGGCTGGGCACGCTCGGAACTCCGACTGCTTCTGTTATAAAAACAGTTGATAACGCAGAACTGATACTCGATTATGATGAAGCCGGTAAAACGGTGCTGTCAAAGGTGACTGTAACGAACGTGACGGGAACGCTTATGATCAAGGCAATAGATGTGAATGACAGCTCGAAAGTTTCCACGCTTCCGTCCGGTACACCCATCCTCACCGCAGGCGGCAAGACGGATTTCACAGAAAGAATCATGATATCCGAAAACAATAAGGATACCGATGGTAACCCTCTTGATCCGTATCTTTATAATAAGGAGATCCGCGCGGAGTATGCGGGTGCGCTGACCCTGACTACGGCCAGTGGATCGAAAAATTACCCGAACTTTGAGAAGGCGTTCGAGAATCTCAGTGCAACCGGTAACAACACGATCAATCTTCATACAGACCTTGCGCCTGCAAAGTTCACGTTCCCGACAAAGATCGAAAAGCTTACGATCAAGAGTGATAACGTTGGGATAAGAAGAACGATCACGCTCCCGAAGATCAAATCACTTACCCCGACATTTACTTTGGAACTGCAGGATGTGAATATCGAAAGCAACGATGTGACGACATTTACGATCAACGCAAAGAAGGATCTGCGGTTATCTGATACCTATTTTGCTCCGTTTGTGAACATCTCAGCCGCAGCAGATGTTTCTGTAAACCTCAATGCGGGCACCTATGGCATCGATAAGCTTTCCGGTACAAAGAGCTCCAATCTTTATGTGGGCGATGACATCGTTGTATATAAGGATGTCGAGACATTTGGCTATTTATTTGTGTATCCCGGCAGTACCTTGAAAGTCATGGGCAAGATATCCGGTATTGAAAAACTCAAAGGTGATCTTTGGCTGGCTTCAGCCGGTGAGACAGATACGGCTGCGATCAAAACCGTCGATACCGCTATGCTGATCCTTGATTATGACCCTGCGAAGCAAGCCTTATTGTCCAAGGTGACCGTGACGGATGTAGATACCGAGCTTAAGGTTGCGGTGGTGGATTATCTCACTGATGGAAGTACTCTCTGTGCACTCCCGTCCGGTCTTCCCATTCTTACGGCGGGCAGCGATAATGATTTCACAGGTGAGATCAAAATCGAAAATAAGACGGGGCAGACGACAATCGGCGAATACAAAACTCTCTCAGCGAAGCGTTACGGGAAAGAAATG
>JAILLW010000061.1 GCA_024692955.1 Lachnospiraceae bacterium
CCTTCCCGGAAACGAAGCGCGCCCCCAAAAAAGTGTCGTGAGACGCCAAAACTGCGGTTCACGACACACTTTCACACACTTTCGCCTCCCAGGCACCCCGCAGATGTGTCGCGAAAGGCGAAAACTGCGGTTTGTGACACACTTTTCTTTCCCGGAAACGAAGCGCGCCCCCCAAAAAGTGTCGCGAAAGGCCAAAACCGCGGTTCGCGACACACTTTTCCTTCCCGGAAACGAAGCGCGCCCCCAAAAAAGTGTCGTGAGACGCCAAAACTGCGGTTCACGACACACTTTCACACACTTTCGCCTCCCAGACACCCCGCAAATGTGTTGCGAAAGACCAAAACCGCGGTTTGCGACACACTTTCCCTTCCCGGAAACGAAGCGCGCCCCCAAATAAGTGTTGCGAAAGGCCAAAACTGCGGTTCGCGACACACTTTCGCCTCCACGGCACATCTTCGCCGCTACGGCCCCCCCCTCGCAGATGTGTTGCGAAAGACCAAAACCGCGGTTTGTGATACACTTTCGCCTCCACGGCACATCTTCGCCGCTACGGCCCCCCCTCGCAGATGTGTCGCGAAAGGCCAAAACCGCGCTTCGCGACACACTTTCACCTTCCGGAAACGAAGCGCGCCCCCAAAAAAGTGTCGCGAAAGGCCAAAACCGCGCTTCGCGACACACTCTCGCCGCCACGACACACTTTCGTCGCCACGACACGCTTCCGCCTTCCGAAAGCAAAGCGCGCCCCCGCTTCTACTCCTCCACGATCTCCAGATTCCTCTCGTAGGCCCGCGAGAGGTTTACGGTCTCCCGGTACATCAGGCTGCTGTCGCCGTTTACGGAGATCTGAACCTTGTTGATCCCGTTCAGTTCAACGAGGGAATTCACGATCCCGTAGACCGTCACATCCGGAGTCACAGAATAGGGCTGATTCAGAAATTCTTCGCTTAAGTTTACATAACATATTCCGTCGTTCACGGTCGTTGAGACGACTTTCGTGGACGGATCCATGATCGGATAGGCATTCTCTCCTTCTCCGATCCCCTTCGCAAGTTCATCCGCGACGATCTTGTCGGTCGGAATGTTGCTGCTGTAGACAACGGTCCTCGTCACCTTCCGGAGCTTTGTTCCGTCATCATCCGCGAAATAGAGTGTCAGCTTTGTCTGTTCGTAGGCATTGATCTCGCGCCCGGCATTCGTGATGAACTGATCCCCCGTCATCGCTCCCACCGGTGCCCCCTGCTGATCCGTAAGGGGCTCCCCCGCCACCGTGATGCTGACCGTATCCACGGAGGGAAGCTGGGTGATGGTACGTACCACCGCTGCCCGCCTTAAGAGTTCAAGGATCGGATCCATGGCATTATACTCTTCCGAAAAATCAAGCAGAAGCTGCCCCTGATTCAGGGATACCTGGTCAAGCCTGTATTCCGTCCCGACTGGTGCGATATAGGATCGCTTTTCGGACGGTGTCGAAAGGATGGCGAGCACCTCTTCCGGGGAATCCGAAAGATGTTCTTCCGCCGCTTCCCGATAAAGCCCCGTGCCGTCCGCATTGACATAATAAAGGTAAAAGGCTGCGTCCCCCGTCGTGCCCTTCCCTGCGCATCCCGTGAGGGAAAAAAGCAGGATCGCCGCAAGTACGGCCCGTATGATCATGCCGGATCTCTTCATCCCTGTTCCCCCTTGGTATACTGAAGCGGGATCTTCACCGTAAAGGTGCTTCCCTCGCCCTCCCTGCTCGTTGCCGTGATCACGCCCTTATGTAGCGCCACGCAGCTTTTTGTGATGGAAAGTCCGAGTCCCGTTCCGCCGATCTCCCGGGAATGGGA
Organism: Lachnospiraceae bacterium; assembly: GCA_024692955.1. Classification (GTDB taxonomy): domain Bacteria; phylum Bacillota; class Clostridia; order Lachnospirales; family Lachnospiraceae; genus JAILLW01. The sequence goes on from JAILLW010000061.1 coordinate 1,827, forward strand.
TTTGTCCACCCGGTAAAACCGCTCATAGATCTGTTCAAGATCCTCCTCCGGGATCCCGATCCCGGTATCCGCCACCTCGATGGTCACATACTGATGATCCGCGTCGATGGTGACATCAACCCTTCCCTGTTCCCGGTTGTACTTGATGGCATTCTCCACAAGATTCGTAAGGATCAGGGAAAGCTTCACCTCATCGGCCTCCGCGATCACCTCCCGGTTGCTGGTAAGCGTCAGTTCCACGTCTTTCTTTCTGGCCTGCGGCCGGAGCCTCTTCAGGATGATCTCCGACAGTTCGTTCACGTTCACCTCGGTGATATTCATGGTGGAAGCCCCCGCGGACAGCTTTACCAGCGCGAGAAGATCGTTGATGATCTTATCCTCACGCTCGATCTCTTTTGTGATATCCGCCATAAATTCCCGGTACAGCTCCGCCGGCGCGTCCGGCTGGGAATTCAGCGAGTCCGCAAGGATCTTTACCGAAGTCATGGGTGTTTTCAGCTCATGGGATACATTGGAGACAAATTCGCTCCTCGAAGCGTCCACAGCCCGCATCTTGTCGATCAGGATGTTGAAGGAGCCCGTCAGCCGCTCGGTCTCGAGATATGCGTTCTCCGTTACCGGCTCCATGGAAAGACCGTACTCCGCCTCGCCAATCTTCCGGGACAGCCGGTCGAAGGGCCGTACGAGCAGATAGGAAAAAAGGATCGCGAAAAGGAGCAGGATAAAGACGATGGCCGTGACCACGGTATTCACTCTCCTTCCCAGGATCTCAAGGGTCGTGATGATCGTGAGATCCGACACGGAAGTAAGCAGCACGCCGCGAATGATCTCGGTTCCCTCCGGCAGCTCTTCGGTGGCGCTGTAGGCAGTGATCGTCTCGATGATCGGCACCGTGATCTCGATATAGCCGTTCACCTCATCATAATTCGTACTCCCGCCGTTTCCCTTCAGGCATTTAACGACCTCCTCGGAAACCATGGTCTTGCCTTCGCTCATTCCGTAGGTATCCTTCACGATCTTCAGGTTCTGGTTGATGACCATGACACGGCCGTTGTAAAGGTTGGAGAGCAGTCCCAGTTCCGCGTTCACCACATCCGAAGAAGGGTCCGCCAGATAATGATAGGTAAGAAGGTGATTTGCGAGAATGTTGAGCTGCGTCTGCGCGTCCAGAGTACGCACCCTGATCGCGCGGTTCTCATAGCCCTTCAGCACGCTGAGAGACACAACGACCGACGGCAGAAAGCCGGCGAGCAGTATCAGAACAAAGAGCCTGAGTTTCAGGCTCCGGAATATTTTAAGCCTGTGCATAATAATATCCGGCTCCCCATCTGGTAAGAACGTATTCCGGATCCGACGGGTTTTCTTCGATCTTTTCGCGAAGCCGTCTTACATGGACATCGACCGTCCTCGCGTCTCCCGGATAATCGCTGCCCCAGATGAGTTTCAAAAGCGAATCCCGGGAATAGATCCGGTTGGGATTGGATACAAGAAGTTCCAGAAGTTCGTATTCCCGGACCGTGAGATTGATCTCCCTTCCCTTTACGAACACACGGCGGCTGTCCGGGAAAAGCCTTAAGTCTCCGCTTTCCGTTACCGAAGGCTCCGCCTCCTTCTTTATGCTCTTTCTTCGCCGCATGATCGCCTTCATGCGGGCTTTTACCTCAAGGATATTGAAGGGCTTCGTGATATAATCATCCGCACCGTAATCGAGCCCGAGGATCTTATCCATATCCTCGCTTTTTGCGGTCAGCATGATCACCGGCACGTCCGAAAACTCCCTCACGGCCCGGCATACCTCAAAGCCCGTCATCTGCGGGAGCATCACATCAAGAAGGACCAGGTCATATTCGTTTTCGCGGATCATATTGAGAGCCGTGTCACCGTCGTAGGCGCATTCCACCTCCATATCATCCTGCTCCAGGGAAAATTTCAGCCCCTTCACGATCAGCTTTTCATCATCCACGACCAGTATCTTCTTAGCCAATTCTCCACCGCCTTTATCTTCAGTCCACCGTGATCAGATCTTTGATCCTTCGGAACATTCCTTCCTTGATGCCTTCTACTTTCATAACCTCCTCGATCGAGGAAAACGGGCCCTTCTCTTCCCGGTAGGCAATGATCGCGGAGGCTTTCGCACTCCCGATCCCCGGAAGCCCCATAAGTTCTTCGGCCCCCGCCCGGTTAAGATCGACTTTTCCTGCCGGCCCTTCGCTTTTTCCGGTTCCTTTTCCCGGATCCGCCGGAGCCTCTGCCGCTTCCGGAGGCACTTTGCCTTCCTCGATGTCCGAAAGGGACGGCACATACACCCTCTGTCCGTCCGAAAGGATCCCCGCCAGGTTAAGGTAATCCTTCGCGGCATCTTCCGCGAACCCCCCGGCCTCGTTTACGGCCTCATAGAGCCTGCTGCCTTCGGGAAGTTCATAGACCGCCGGCATGAGCACCTCCCCACAGACATGCACGAAGATCGTCTCCGGCTCTTTTTCCGGCTCCTTCAGGCTTTTTTCGCCGGAAGCGTCCGAAGAGGAGTCCTGTCCGGGATACTCATCCCGAAGTTTTTCTTCGTTATGCTCCCCGGTATCGCTTTCCCCGGGAAAAGATGCGTCATCCCCGTCCGGGCTTTCTGCCTCTTCCCGTAAGGAAGCCTCCCCGGCCGTAATGATCTCTTCTCCGGATCCCGACAGAATCCGCGCACCGAAAGCAGCGCCCGTAAGCACTGCAGCCACGATCAGTATGATCCTGATTTTATTTTTCATCGCCTCGTCCTTTCCGATCCCGCCGGAAGGACTCCTTATGCGAACTTACTCTTCTTCCGTCGCGGCATCTTTGCCGCCCGTATCTTCCTGCCCGTCCTCCGCGAGGGCTTCCTGTCTCAGGGCTTCCTCATCGAGGTATTCGGTCTCTTCCTCTTCTTTCTGGATCTCGATCTTCGGAAGCTCTTCCTTCTTTCCCGTCACCTGGGCGGTGATCTTCTCAGCCAGGGTCTTCAGCGCTTCATTCGCGTCCTCCCCGTCCCAGATCCTGGAGAACAGTCCCTCCAGCTGAACCCAAAGGTTGCTCATTTCGATCATCTTGGGCAGCGGAATGGAATAATCATATTCTTTCGCGTACATGGAAAGGGCATCGTTCCCGTAATCCATCCCGCGTGCCGCGGACACTTTCTTCGCGCTCCGGTAAAGGGAATCCGCGTGATCCACCGTCGCAAAAGAGGCAAAGTCATTCGCTGTGTCCGGGTGGCCCGAAAAAGGATTTACCACCATACAGGAGGTGATGGATAAAGACCTGGTGATCTGCTCGTCACTCAAATCCGGTACGAAGGTCACTCCGTAATCATAGGGGAAGGTCCCTTCCTCCTTCGCACTCTCGAGCTTTTCCACGGCATCGGTGGTTGCGATGGTAAAGACGATCTTTCCTTCGATAAAATCCTTCATTACCGCGTCATAATCGCTGCTTCCCGTGTCGATGGAAAAGAACTGGTTCAGGCTCTGGTATTCCTCCAGCGCCCGGATTGCGTTTTCGTTGTAGATATTGAACTTCGACTTGTCCCAGCCGGATTTTCCTCCCATGTCGATGGCATCGCCAAGGAAGAAATAATTATAGAAGATATCCGTTACATCCCATTTGAAGAAGGATTCCACATTCTCCGGCGCATCATATCCGTCCGCGAGGGCCGTGATGTCCCCCATGGTCTCCGGAAGGAGCAAATCGGCGGCTTCCTCGACCGCATCCGCATCCGGCGCGGTCCCCTCCTGCTGATCCATGCGGGAGGATGCCATATCCCGGATATAGCTCCGGTTATAGAGCAGCCCCGTTGTATCAAAATAGAAGGGATAGGCGAGCAGCCGGTCCCTGTATGCCACCGCGTCGAGAGAGGTGCTCAGATAATTCTCTTTAAAGCGCTCAAGTTCCGTGCTTTCTTCCGACAGGGAAACAAGGCTTTGCGCAAGCCCCGCAAGATAGGCCCGTTCAAGGGCGTCATGGCTTATGATATAAAGATCCGGAACGGAGGATTTCACGGAGGCGGCGTTCACCGCTTCCAGAAAATCGAGCCCCGGTTTCAGAACAGGCATGACTCTGGTGCCGTGGATCTCGTTGTACTCCACGGCAGCGCTGTTCAGATAGTTCGTGAGGGCATCATCCGTATACCAGAGATATACGGTTTCCTTGTCATAAACGGCTTCCTCTTCCGAACCCGCTTCTTCTTCGATCACCGGCTGCGTCTCCGGCAGGGCTTTTGCCCGCAGAAAGAGTGCCGCCAGTACGGCTGCCGTTATCAGAATTGATAACAGTCGTTTTTTTATATCATGCATTTAATGTCAATACCTGTTCCAGAATACCGAGCATTTCGTCAACGTGTTCTTTTTCGATCACAAGCGGCGGAACGAAGCGGATGATGTTCGTTCCCGCATTGATGAGGATCAGCCCCCGGTCCATGCAGCCTTTGATGATCTCACCCACCGGGACATCAAACTCAAGTCCCTGCATGAGTCCGATCCCTCTGTGGGCTTTTATCATATCATACTTTTCCGAGATTTCATCAAGTTTTTGCCAAAGATAATCTCCGATCTTTTTCACGTGCCCGGGGATGTCCTTTTCCTCAAACTGCCGGAGAACCTCCACGGTTGCCGCCGCAGCCAGGGGATTCCCGCCGTAGGTCGTTCCGTGATCGCCGGCTTTCAGGGAATTTTCGGCTGCCTTTTCGCCAAGCAGGAACGCGCCGCCCGGGACACCGCAGGTAAGCGCCTTCGCGCTAAGAAGGATATCCGGCCTGATCCCGTATTTCAAAAAGGCGAACATGGAGCCGGTTCTTCCCATACCGCACTGGATCTCGTCAAGGATAAGAAGAATGTCCTTTTCATCGCAGATCTTCCGGATTTCCGAAAGAAACTCCACTTCTGCGGGGTAGATCCCGCCTTCGCCCTGAACGGTCTCGAGCATGATCGCACAGGTCTTCTCATTCACGAGTTCCTTCACGGAATCGATATCGTTCATCTTCGCGAACCGGATATTTCCGATCATCGGCTCGAAAGCCTCCCGGTACTTCGGATTGCCGGTCACGGAAAGAGCGCCCATGGTCCTTCCGTGAAAGCTCTTTTCCATCGCGATGATCTCGTGATCATGCCTGCCGTCCTTCAGATAAGCGTATTTTCTCGCGGCCTTGATGGCACCTTCCGCCGCTTCCGCGCCGGAATTCGTGAAGAACACTCTGCTCATTCCGGATACCTCGAGGAGTTTTTTTGCCGCCTCGATGGCAGGCACATTGTAATAATAGTTCGAGGTGTGGATGACCTTGTCGATCTGTGCCTTCAGGGCATCGTTGTAGGCTTTGTTTCCGTAGCCCAGGGCAAAGACCGCGATTCCCGCGCAGAAATCAAGATACTTTTTTCCGTCATAATCATAGAGATATACTCCCTCGCCCCGGTCAAGAACGATCTGATACCGGTTATAGGTATGGAGCAGCGCGCTTTCGGCCTGCTCGATATATTCAGGCATTGTCATGATCTTTTTTCCTTTCGTTTATCTTTTGTATTTTCGTTTACTCCCCGTCCTCATCCCTGAGGATCATGGTCCCGATTCCTTCTTTCGTGAAGATTTCGAGCAGAAGGCAGTGCGGGATCCTCCCGTCCAGGATATGTACGCGGTTTACGCCGTTTTCGATGGCCGAGGTGCAGTTTGAGAGCTTCGGCAGCATCCCCCCTCCGATGATCCCGTTTTCGATCAGGGCATTCGCTTCGGAAGCCGTGATCCGCGGGATAAAGGAGGATTTGTCCTCAAGATCCCTGTACAGTCCCTCAATGTCCGTCAGGAATACGAGTTTGTCCGCCCCCACGGCCTTTGCCACAGCGCAGGCGGCGTCATCCGCATTGATGTTGTAGGTGCGGTAATCGTCTCCGTAGCCCACCGGTGCCACAATGGGGAGAAAGTCGTTTTCCAGAAGATCGTAAAGGATCTTCGGGTTCACGCTGTCCACATCTCCGACAAAACCGATGTCCTGACCTCCGGAAAGCTTCTTTTCCACATGGAGGAGTCCTCCGTCCTTTCCCGAGATCCCCACGGCTTTCACGCCGAGCTCCGTCACCATATTGACCAGGCTCTTGTTGACCTTGTTGAGGACCATCTCCGCGATCTCCATTGTTTCGGCGTCCGTCACTCTGAGGCCGTTCACGAATTCGGACTCCTTGCCCACCTTTTTCACCCACCGGCTGATCTCTTTTCCTCCGCCGTGAACGATGATCGGCTTGAAGCCGACGAGCTTAAGCAGCGTCACGTCCTTGATCACGTTTTTCTGAAACTCCTCGTTGCTCATCGCGGAGCCGCCGTACTTTACGACGATGATCTTCCGGTTGAACTCCCTGATGTAGGGCAGGGCCTCGATGAGGACTTCCGCTTTTTTTAGAAGCATGTCCATGTCTTTTTCGTTGTTCATAATCATATCCTTTCTGAAATGACCCCCCGGGACGGGGTTAGCGGTTCATTTTCGCAATATACTTTTAGTGCCGCCGCAGGCTGCACGGCCCGCTCAACGAATCCGGAGGCCGACTTTGAAGCGGGACTGGCGAGGGCAGAGTCTTCGGATGGACACCTGGCCCTGTGGAAGCCGGGAGGCTTCTTTCCGATACATGTTCAGCTGCCGGCTGAAACAGGGGCGGGTGGTACAGACGAAAGGCGATGCCCGAGCCGGTTTCCCGGCGCGGCATACATATAACAGGGGCGGACGCACACGGATGTGCTTCCGAGCGATCACCGGGCACGGATGCCCGTGAGAGCGGCCCGCAGGTATAACAATATATTGCGGCCACGCTTGGAAACCGGCAGTTCCGTCTTCCATGAGGCCGGAGGATTGCACTGAGCGGGCTGAAGGGGTCTTTAGTTGACATAAAACGAACCGCTCACCCCGTCCCCGGGGTTGATTCCCGGGGGCATGC